>DXSO01000069.1:3808-8930 GCA_019410445.1 Sutterella sp. | reverse complement strand
GGTGAAACCAGCACTTATGCGCTCTCGGATCTTGCTCCGGGCATGGCCGGAAAACCGATCAAACTCACCGGCTCAAACAATTCGGGATACTTCGACTTTACGGTCAGACCCGATGAAGTGGTAAGTTCCGGCGAACTGACTCTTAACTTCATCGTTTCACCCTCGATGCTCGCAAATGTCACGCAGCTCAATGTTTTTCTGAACGGAGAACTGCAGGAAACCACGGCATTGAACGCAAAGCAGATCGGCAAGCCCCAGTCGCTTACCTTCAAGCTGGCATCCAAGAGCTTCCGCACCGGCCCCAACCAACTGCGTGTTGAGTTCGTGGGGCACTATCAGACTGTTTGTGAAAATGCGGCAAACCCGTCGTTGTGGATGGACATTGCTCCAGAGAGTGAACTTGCGCTCGAAAAATCATTTGTGCGCCTTCCCAACGATCTGTCCCAGTTCCCGGAACCCTTTGTCGTATCCGGCGATGCAGCCCAGAACACGACTCTGCCGATTGTTTTTGCGCAGCAGCCGACCGATAAAGAAACCACGGCAGCGGCAATCATCGCCGGCTACACGGGCAGTCTCGCTCAATGGGGCAAGGCGGAATTTCCCGTCTATTACGGAGAAGTGCCCGCCAAAGGCCATTTCATCGTATTTGCCACCAATGACAACAAGCCGGCTTTCCTCGCCGAGCTGCCCGAGTTCGAAGGTCCTCGCATTGAAATTCGCGATGTCGTAGGCGGCCAGCACGAAAAAATGCTGATTATCGGCGGACGCAATGACGATGATCTGATCGTTGCGGCCAAGGCTCTGACATCCGGTACGCAGTTGATCGGCGAAAAGTACCGCGTGCGTGACTTCAAAGACATTCAGGTACAAGAAGCTTATCAGGCCAAAAATTGGATTGATCCGGCTCAGGCCCTTACGCTCAACACGCTTATGCGTTATCCGACGCAGCTTACCTCTCGCGGAGCGCTCTTGCCGGCAATTCACCTCAATCTCAATATGGCACCCGATCTGTATGCCATTGAAGGTGCAAAAGCCGATCTCAACCTTTTCTACCGCTACAGCAAGCCGGCACAAGGACAGGTTGCCCAAATGCGTGTTCTCATGAACTCTGCACTTGCCGGCAGCGACAACATGAAGGAAGGAACGGATCGAAACCGCTCCGAGATCACGATTCAGACCGTACCCGGTCCGTTGGCAAGCGCCGTCGGTCCGCGTGACGGGATGGCTTTGACAAACGATCTTTCCATTGAAGCCTTCTATGCATCGCAGGCTCGTGAAGGCACGCCCGAAAACTGCCGTACCGTAGCGCTGCCGAGCCACAACTTCCAGGTTGATCCGACCTCAAGCATCGTGTTCAGTGGTTTCTACCATTACGCACAGCTTCCGGAAATTGCGTTGTACGCCAAAGGCGGCTTCCCCTTCTCCAAATACGCCGATCTTTCTCAGACCGTGGCTGTCCTTTCGGACGCCGGCAACTCGCAGTACGTGACGACGCTGCTCAATGCTGTTGCCCGCATTGCATCCAATACGGGCAACGTACCTCATCATCTCACGGTCACGACGAAGATCGACGACAACGTGCTCAAAGATAAAGATGTCCTTTACATCGGCGGACTGCCTGCCAACATCACGAGTCTCAATCAGCAGACGGCTCTGGATCTTGAAAGTGCCGTCACCGATACATTGAGCGGCAAAGACGCAAAGTCCGGTACGGAAGATCCTGAAAACGCCCCTCTGGCAGCCATGTTGTCGGTGAAGTCTCCCGCTGACGGTTCCCGCACGGTTGTGGCTCTGCTTTCGGCAGGCGCTCAGGGTGCAAAACTTCTGAACGACTCGCTGGCCGATCGCGCAAAGCTGCAGGAAGCCTCCGGCGGCACGGTCTTTGTGTCCGAACAGGGGCTTACCTCGTTTAAACCTTCCAAGACCTGGTGGTCGGGTGATTTGCCCTGGTATCAGCGTGTTTGGGTTTCCTTTGCCAATCGTCCCTTCCTGTTGGTGCTTTGTGCGCTTATTGCCGCCATTGTGGCCGGTTGGGGAATCTTTGCCGGCATGCGTCGTTGGCTGCGCGGTCGTTCTTCGCTTTAACGGATGCTCGAGAGACAATTATGAAAAAAATGAATCGTTGCCTTTGTGCCGCTGCTTTATGCGCTCTGTCGGCTCTCGTGCCGGTCACCTCTCAGGCATGGGATAAGTGGGATGCTTTTAAAGCTGCCAACGTCAATGACTCTTATCGCGTCATTGACTACAACGACAACCGTCGCATTACGACAAGCGAAGGACAGTCCTACGCCATGTTCTTTGCCCTGGTAGCCGGAGACAAGGAGTCTTTCGACAACCTGCTCAAGTGGACTGAGAACAATCTTGCTTCCGGTGACATCACCAAACACAAACCTGCCTGGCTCTGGGGCAAGAATGGTTCGAGATGGGGCATCATCGACAGCAACAACGCAGCCGACAGCGACATGTGGATCGCCTATTGCCTGCTTGAGGCCGGCCGTTTATGGGATCGGCCGGACTACACGGCCAAGGGCAAGGCCATGATGGATTTGCTCAAGAAGGATGTTCGTGACATCAAAGGTCTCGGCAAGGTTCTTCTGCCCGGCTACAAGGGGTTTGAACAAACCGACTTTGTAACGCTCAATCCTTCCTACTACCCGGTATTTATTCTGCGTCGTTTTGAACTTGAAGACGCAGAATGGAAGGCCGTCACCGAGGGCACCGTCCGCTCGCTTGTTCGCTCCGCGCCCCGAGGCTATGCCCCGGACTGGGTTCGCTTCAACCGCCAGGGCAAGGTGATCATAGAAAAAGGGGATGATTTCGTATTCGGCTCCTACAACGCCATTCGCACCTATATGTGGGCGGCCATGATGTCGCCTGCCGACCCCGTCCGAGCCGTGCTTGTCGAGCGTTTTGAACCCTTTGCCGAGCTTGCGCGTCAGACCAACATGCCGCCGGAAAAGATCAACGTGTTCACCGGCGAACGGCATGGCTACGGATCTCCGGGCTTTGCCGCCTGTGTCCTCGAACTTCTCGGCAAAGGCACCACCCAGAACTATTTGCGTACCGTCATCGAAAATGATCCGATCATTGGCGAAAACTATTATCGAAACACGCTTATGGTCTACGCAATCGGTTTTGACCGCGGTCTCTATCGTTTTGATCGAAACGGCTACTTGATTCTTTCGCCCAAGATTGAACTGACGCAGGTTCCTCCCAAGGCTGCGGCGGTTGTCGATGAAACGAAGGAAGAGCAGCCCGAAGAGCAAGCCGAAATGACGGAATCCCCGTCGACTCAGGATGATCAGGGAAATGATGCTCCGAAAGACTCCGTCAAGCAGGTTGTCAATGAAGGCGCTCGCCGTTCCGAAACCGGCTCAAGCGAAAACAAGGCCGTGACCTTGCCTGTTACGCCGACTCCGGCACCCGGCGCAGCCTCCGCTGAACCCAAACCCGCACAAACCGTCGAGCAGCCTGCTGCCGCCGCCCCTGCGGCCGGCATGCCCGCACTGACGGTTCCCTCTTTGCCTGAAGGAAGCAGCAAGTGAAATCCGTTGCCAATCTTACCAACCGTATTGCAGGCGGACTCGGGCTGTGGAACGTTTACTTCATCTGCAAGTTCTTTCTCACCCAGCTCGGCTATCTTCGTCTGGAACTTTTTGCCAATATTGCGCTGTTTTGCTTCTTGCTTTTACCGGCAAAAAGCAAAGGGATGCGCTTTTTAAAGCAGCTTATTGCCCTCGTCTGCGGTGTAGCGCTTCTATGGTCCGAGAGTTGGCTGCCCGGCCCTCAGAGCATCATGGCCAATGCCTCAGGCATTACGGGCTTTTCCGTCAATTACGTTTTGCAGCTGATCTGGGACTTCATCAACTGGCGAATGGTGTTTGCCGGTTGTGCGATTCTGCTCATTTACTATGCCGCCCGTGATTTCATTCGTGTGACGGCGGTCACCGGATGCTGGCTGCTCTTTTTGGCCGTCTCTCCCCTTTTGGGCACCTCGACGACTCAGCCGAGCAATCTGGTGCCTCAGGCTACGACGGCTCGAGGCGGACTGGCTGACCCGGCCAGTGATCCGGCCGAAATGCTCGCATCAGCCAAAGGCACGAGTCAAGGAGAAGTGACATCCGAGGAAATTGACAAGTGGTACCAGACCTTCATTGCTTATGAAAAGGATCGCATGGCGAAATTCCCGGAATCGATCGGTCCCAAGGATACGCCGTTTGACATCGTCATCCTCAACATTTGCTCGTTGTCGACCGACGACCTGATTGCATCCAATCTCATCGGAAACCGCACGTTCAATCAGTTCAACATCCGATTCGATCATTTCAATTCAGCGACGTCCTATTCCGGTCCGGCTGCATTGAGACTATTGAACGGCGCCTGCGGCCAGCCCTCGCATGATGCTCTTTACGATACTCGCCGTCCGGAATGTGAAATCATGAATCGACTGGATTCACTCGGTTTCAAACAGCACCTGTTCCTCGATCACAGCGGCGTTTATGACAACTACCTCAATGCGATGCGCACTCAGGCCGGCCTTACCGCTCCGTTTGAACGACGCCGTTATCCGATTAAGTACGTGAGCTTCAACGACGAGGAAATTGCCGATACCCTTTCGGTATTCCGTCACTGGAGAAGCGTCGTCACCAAGGAAAAAGCGCCCCGCAGCGTGTCGCTTTTTAATTTCATCGCTCTGCATGACGGCAACCGCAAGCCGAACAAGTCGCGCTGGGAAGAATTCGAGCCTCGTGCCCGAGCCTTCATCAACGCATTGGATACCTTCATCGCCGATATCCAGCGCAGCAAACGCAAAGTGATGCTTGTGATCGTTCCTGAACACGGCGCTGCCGTTCGAGGCGATCGCATCCAGACTCCGCGTCTGCGTGATATCCCGAGTCGCCGAATCACGCAGGTGCCGGTTATGGTGAAGTTCTTCGGTCTCAGCAAACTGCCCAAGACTCCCGTGCATGTGACTTCCGACACAAGCTATCTTGCTTTGACCGAATTGATCGGCCGCGTCATTGAGACGAACTACTTCAGCAAACCTGAAGGCGCCGTTCCTCTTGCCGATCTGGTCAACGACCTGCCCACGACGCACATGGTAAGCGAGAACGCTCAGGCC
>DXSO01000069.1:1714-3798 GCA_019410445.1 Sutterella sp. | reverse complement strand
AATGACTACTTGAAGATGTCCAAGGGAACCTGGCGTTTGTACGACGCTGAATAATTAAATTCAATACTTTGTTTTTTTCGGCTTTCGACAGCTTTTGTTGTCGAAAGCCTTTTTTTCTGTCTTAACACGAACCGCAATCGCATTCTTCTGTCAACTATTGAGTCTTTTTTGAAAATTATTCCATTTCATAAGTAGAAACCCTTTAGGGGTGCTTAAGTAACTCTATCCATACCATTCATACGGCAAACAGAGTCATTTCCCTGCCCTTCCTGATGGACTGGATTTCGGGAAATCGTTGCACCACAAAAGGAGAAAGAAAATGAAGAATGTTCGCTTGGCCACGGTTGCCGTTGTCACAGCCATGGTTTTGTCCAACGCATTTGCAGCTCCCAAGGACGGGGTCTACACGCAGCGTGTCATGGGGCACAACGCTCTTTTTGACGTTGTGGTAACGATTGAAGGCGGCAAGATCACCAAAATTGAAACCCCCAACCAACTCGAAAGTCCCGGCGTGGGTTCGGTTGCAATACAAAAGCTCACTCGTACGATCATCGACAATCAGTCCGTTGATGTTGACGGCGTCACGGGTGCCACGCTCACGAGCTTTGCAATCAAGGGAGGCGTTGCCGACGCGCTTGAAGCCGCTGGCGCCGATGAAGAAGCCTTCAGCAAGCCTGTCAAGGCAACCCCTGCCATTACACAAGATGTTCAGACTGAAGTCGTCATCGTCGGCGGAGGCGGCAGTGGTCTTGCAGCCGCGGTTTCTGCGCTTGAAAACGGAGCCAAGGTCGTGATCATCGAAAAGATGGGCTACCTCGGCGGTTCAACCAACGTATGCGGCGGGGCTTTCAACGCCTCCGATACGAGCTATCAGAAAGCACTGAAGATCGAAGACAATCCTCAGAAGCACTTTGAGCAGACCATGAAGGGAGGCCATAACACCAACGATCCGGCCATGGTTCATTACCTTGCCGACCATGCCAAGGAAACTTTGCAGTGGCTTGAGAATATGGGACTTAAGGTCAACCCGAAAGTCGGCGCTGCCACGGGAGCTCTCTATCAGCGCTCTCACTACCCTGACCCGGCAGGCGGCAACACCTACGTGCGTGTTTTGGAATCTCAGCTTGAGAAATATCCCGGCCGCGTACAGGTTCTTCTCGAAACCAAAGCAACGGATCTGATAAAAAAGGACGGACGCGTTGTTGGCGTCAAAGTTGAAAGCAAGGGACAGAAAGCCAACGTCTTTGCTTCCAAGGCCGTCATTATGGCCACGGGAGGTTTTGGAGCCAACGTTGAATACCGTCAGAAAGTCAATACCGGCATTTGGAAGGAAGCCGTACTGGACAAGCGCATCGGCTGCTCCAACATCAGTGTGGCCGCCCAAGGCGACGGTTTGATCATGGCTGAAAAGGTCAATGCCGATTTGATCGGACTGGCGGACATTCAGGTTCACCCGAACGGAACGCCGGGTACCGGTCTGATGCTTGACATCAAGACTTCCGGTCGTAACCGTCTCTTTATCAACACCAACGGGGACCGTTTCGTTGACGAAGGTGCCGCACGAGATGTTCTCTCGAAAGCCATCTTCCAGCAGCCCGGCCAAACTTACTGGCTGCTGCAAAATCATCTGCGTTATCCCGATGAAAACGCAATCGATCTTCTAAGCGGACGCAAAATGAAGGATATGCTTGAGCAAAAGCGTGTCCAAAAAGCCGCAACGCTTGAAGAAGCCGCCAAAATGATGGGAGTTGACTACGAACACCTCAAAAAGGCTGTCGATGAATACAACCAGGTCGCCAGTCACAAAATTGACAAGGATCAGTTCGGCTTCCGGGCTACGCACACGGACGACCGTCCGATGACGGAAGGTCCGTGGTACTTCGCACGCAAGGTGCCGACGATTCACCACACGATGGGCGGCATCCACACCAACACGAAGGCTCAGGTGATTGACACCAACGGCAAGGTGATTCCGGGGCTTTATGCTGCCGGCGAAGTAACCGGCGGCGTACATGGTGAAAACCGCCTCGGCGGCAACGCCATTGCAGACGTCATGGTGTTTGGCCGTACGGCCAAACACCATG
>DXSO01000069.1:0-1704 GCA_019410445.1 Sutterella sp. | reverse complement strand
ACGGCCGGCCGCAACGCAGCTGCTGAATAAACGTCTCAAACCAATGAACCATCGGCGGGACGCATCTTTTCAAAGGCGTCCTGTCTTTGGTTCATGTAGACTTTCTTCCTCCCTTTTTTTCAACGCAGGAATGGACATCATGCTGTCGGTCGTACTCAGGCTTGTTGTCTGCAGCATTCTTTCAGTTTCGTTTGCATTTGCCGCTTCAAATACAGACCTGAATGCAGCTGCTCTGCCCGATTTGAAACATGCTCAGACAGCGACCGACTCCGAGCATAAACCTGTTGTACGCATCGGTACGACCGAAGCGAGTCTTTCGCCTGAGGAGAAACGCGCCGTAGCGCAAACCTTCCTGTATTTATCGCGCCGCCTGCCTCAATATCGATTTGAGATCCGCAACTATCCCGTTGCCAATCTGGAAACAGCTCTCAAATCAGGAGAACTTGATCTTTTTTTGGCCAGTTCCGGTTTTTATCGCCGTGTTTTTCATCGTGGGCTGCGAGATCTTGTCACACTCACCTCTCCCTCGGCTCCCGACCCGGGATTTGCTTCCGGATCGCTTTTTATTGTCCGAAAAGATTCTCCCTACCACAAACTTGAAGACCTCAGAAATGCCCGCGCGGCCGTCAGTTGGAATGAGGGATTCACTGGGTATTTTCTGCCGCGCTACGAACTGCTAGAACAAGAACTCTCGCCGGATACCTTCTTTTCGCAATATGTATTCGGAGGTTCTCCAACCCGGCGGCTTTTGCAAAGTCTGCTGCAGGATAAAGCCGACGTTGCCTTCGCTCGGACCTGTACCTACGAGCAGCTGCTTGAAACCGATTCCGCGTTTGCTCAGCAATTTCGCGCAATTCATACCAAATCCGATTCGACCGCCGGCTTCAAATGCATGACCTCGACACAGCTGTTGCCCAATTGGACGATCGTTTCAACCTCGCTGGCGCCTTGGCAGGTCAGCCGTGACGTTTCCGTCGCCCTTCTGGGAATGCCCCCGACACCCGACGGCTATGCCTGGGGCGTTGTCTCCGACTTTGCCCGAGTCGACGACATGTACCGAGAACTCAAAGACGGTCCCTATGCCTATCTGCGCGTGCGTTCATTTTATGATTTCGTGCAGCGCTACTGGCCCTTCATGCTGATCGTGCTGATTACGGTGCTCGGACTCATTCTGCACAGTTGGCGAAGCGGTGTGCTAATCCGAAAACGGACGCTGGAGCTTGAGACGGCAATGGAAAATGAACGCGCCGCACAGCGTCTTGCCCAGGAAGAACGCCGTCAGAAACAGGCGTTGGAACAAGTCAGCGTGATCGGCGCCATGTCTAGCCTCATTACCCATGAGCTCAATGCCCCGCTGAATGCAATCTCCAACACGACCCGAAGTTTGGAACGCTTCTTTGAAAACAATCCGTCAACACCCATTGTTCCCGAAGCTCTTTCTCTGATTCGAGTCCAGTGCGAACGTGCCGCCGACATCATTCAGCACGTACGCTCCTACGTTAAACGCAGAGAAATTCTGCGGAAACCGGTTGACCTTCGTTCGGTTCTTTCAACCGTTGCCCGCGATCAGAAACTCAAGCATCCGGCCGTCACCATCAACCTGGAAATCAAGCCCGAAGCTTCCGGAGAAATTCTTGCCGACGCACTTGAAATTGAGCTTGTCTTCACCAATTTGGTTCAAAACGCAGCCGATGCTCTGAAAAC
>DXSO01000068.1:7129-9065 GCA_019410445.1 Sutterella sp. | reverse complement strand
AACGAGGTTGCGAATTATGAGCTTGTCTTGTTCGCTTGTCAAGTCTTTTTTCAAGTATTTCTCCAAGCTTCCTGTATCCTATTGATTTTCAATAAATTATCTCTGTCTATTTTTTCACAATCCGGAAAAACAAAAAAAATTCCAGTCTTATATCTCAGCTCTCGAATATTTTTTCAAACTGAGAGTCTATAAAAAAACCCGAATCGACAACTCTGCCAACTCGGGTCTCTGCTTGCTTGCGTAACGATCTCTTATTTCAACTGACCTTCAGCCAACTGATCCTCTCGGAGATCGTGCCTAAGGGATTCCAAAATACCCGTAACCGTTACAAAAGATCCAAATCCGATGATTTTGATGGATTCGGCTCCTTCGGTTTTGCTTTCGGCGAGAGCCTTGCGCAAAGCGTCATCCACACTCTCGCATGTCACTACTTTACCAAGATCAACCCCGCCGTTTGCCATTGCATCCTTGAGCTCCTGAGCCTCGGCGCCTCGCGGCTTAGGCAGTCCGGTTACGAACCAACGATCGATGTGACGATTCATAATGGAAGCTACCGATGTCATATCCTTGTCGGCAATCATTCCGAATACCGCCCATACTCGTTCACCCGGCTTGGTTGTTCGGCAAAGATTTTCCGCCAAAACCTCCGCTGCCTGAGGATTATGACCAACATCAATCGTCACACTCGATCCATGCTCATCGCATTCCTTAATACGTTGGAATCGAGCTGCAATCACCACATTTTCCAGTCCTTCAACGACCGCAGAGCGCGTTATCGGCAGGAAATCCTGCATCACGGCCAACGCAGCCAATGCACCGGAAGCATTCTGTAGTTGAGCAACACCGGAAATTGCGGGCTTGGGCAGATTGCGCCACTCGGTAGTATGGATGGTTGCCAAAGCACGCATATCCATTTCAAAGTCCCACATTCCATGATGACGATAAGACTGGAAATCCTTACCCCAAACGTATAAGGGTGCCAGCAACTCATGGGCATAATCCGCCACTGTCGACGGCGGGTTCGGATCGGTGCAAATCGCAGGTTTGCCATGACGGAAAATATGTGCTTTTTCCCAACCGATTTTTTCTCGAGTATCACCGAGATAGGCCGAGTGATCAATACCGATACTGCACAAAATTGCGCAGTCGGTATCAATAGCATTCATCGCATCCAACCGTCCCCCTAATCCGATCTCGAGAATCACGGCATCAAGTTTTGCTTCTTGGAAAATACGCAAAATCGCCAATCCCGTAAATTCGAAATAGGTCAGCGGCATATCGCCGCGAGCTTTGTCTACTTCTTTGAAGGCCTCTATCAGCGTCTCATCATCGACTTCATCACCAGCAATCTTGCAGCGCTCATTGAAGCGTAACAGATGCGGTGAAGTGTGCATACCTACACGATATCCTGCATAACGCAATACCGACTCCAATAACGCACAGGTACTACCCTTGCCATTGGTACCGGCAACCGTAAAAACTGGACAAATAAACTCAATCCCCATGCGGGCGATCATGCTCTTCATGCGCTCAAGCCCAAGATCCATGGGCTTTTCATGAATTTTGCCGATGTAGGCAAGCCAGTCTTCCAGACCAGCCCCTTTCCCGGGAGCGCTCAGTATTGTTGTATTGGCCATTGAGATTTACTCCATGCCTTTTTTCGGCGGCGCTCATCACACCCGCCGCCCCTGGGTGTCTGCTTCGAAACTTTTTATCAGCGCCTGGCGCAAATGTCCAAACGCAAAAATTCGGTCTTCGTTGGCCTGATTGCCGCAATTCGCTGAATGTATCGGTCATTGTCGGCTCGGCCATCTTCAAATGCAAGGATATGCCATTTAGTTGGAATTAGGCTCAGCAGTTCACCATCTTGCAGAAAATGTTGAGGATTTTTCGGCCCAAATCCCATTATCGATTGATGTCTCGTAAAAGTCTCGTA
>DXSO01000068.1:0-7119 GCA_019410445.1 Sutterella sp. | reverse complement strand
AAAATAAACCACCGGGTTTAACGCAATCCACTAGATTGAGGAAACGGTCTCGCCATAAGTAGTTGATACCAACAACCACATCAAAGGATTTCGGTTCAAAAATCCATTCATCCTGCTCCAAATCTCGCAAAATATGGTTGACTTTCTCGATACGTTCTGACGGCGCGTTAATGTCAACGGCAGTGATCTTACAACCTAACCCCGCCATAAAACGGGTGTTGCGACCATTTCCGCTCGCAATCTCAAGTACTGACATCCCCTCTTTCAAATAAGGAGAGAATCGCAGTAACCATGCGCTGGGTAAATCATTTTTGGTTGACACATCCGCCGCCATTGTCTTATCCCCATTGGGCTAGAAGATGGCATTAACAAGCCAACTGCCGAACATCATAAACGGCCGCACAAAATATCCAATCAATCCTGATACGATCAGAATCAACAAAATCCCCATTCCCCATGGCTCTGTACGTTGATAAGCAATAGCACTTTTCAACGGAAGGAGCCCCGAAAGAATACGCCCACCGTCAAGAGGCAAAATCGGCAACAAATTAAATGCCATCAACATCAGATTGACCGAGATTCCTGCATAGCAAAAATCAAAGAGCAACTGAGCCGAAGCTTGAGAGGGCATCATTCCAATGAAGATCTTGAGAACCAGAGCCCACAACAGAGCCTGAATTAAATTTGATCCTGGCCCGGCCAACGCAACCCAGATCATATCTGTCTTGGGATTGCGCAAAAGTCTGAAATTAACAGGAACAGGTTTTGCCCAACCAAACAGTAGGCTTGAACCACCGCTGATTAGACTTCCCAAAAGCAATACACCAGGAACTAAAAGCGTTCCCACAGGATCAATGTGCCGAATCGGGTTCATCGTCACACGTCCAAGCACCCAAGCTGTCCGATCGCCACAAAGTTTAGCGACATACCCGTGCGCCGCTTCATGTAGCGTTATCGCCAAAATCGCAGGAATAGCCCAAAGGGCAATGGTCGAAAGAGTATCTAACATAATGGTTTTGATGCTAGCACGAGTACAAATCCAAAACGATTAAGATTTGTCACCAATGCAAAGTTTTTTCCAAGCAAAACTTTTCTAATTCCAGAATTTCGGCACTGAAACAATCACACCTTGCGTAAGGCTAATCGTTTGATATTTCATCATTCTTTACCGTTCCTTTCCCTTGGCTACACACTTGCCGATCATGTAGTTTTCTGTGTTTCGTTACAATTCCGTGGCTGTGCTTTCATTGAGCACCCGGTTAAGTGCTCAAGTCCTTACATTCTTACAGTCGATCTGCCTTATTGTCGTCTTTTCCAAGGTCAAACCGTTTTGAACTGCTAAATTCCTTACCACTTCAAAAGGGTTACAAAAAAATCCCTGTCATCTCTGACAGGGATTCTTCATTTCTAATCTCTTGTCAGGTGCCTACGGTCAAGCAGAGCACCTTAACAACAACCGATTAGAACATTGCGCAAGCAGCAAAGCCGAGTGCCACGGAGAACACGATGGCAAGCACGCCAGGCAGGAAGAAGGCGTGGTTGAACACCCACTTGCCGATACGGGTCGTACCCGTGTCGTCCATCTGAACAGCACCGAGAAGGGTCGGATAGGTCGGCAGAACGAACAGAGCAGACACAGCGGCGAAGGAAGCAACCAACATGTAGGAGTCGCCGGGGTTGCTGGCGGAAATACCGAGGGCAGCAACAACAGCAGGCGTAATGGCCTTAGCAGTAGCAGCCTGCGAGTACAGCAACATAGCGGCAAAGAAGTACACCACAGCGAGCAAGGCAGGATACTGAGCCACGGTCGAAGCAGAGAATTCCTTAATTTCGTTGGCATGACCGGACACGAAGGTGTCACCCAACCAAGCAACGCCGAGCACGCAGACGATGGCAACCATACCGGACTTGAACACGGACGTGTTGGCAACGTTACCAATATCAATCTTGCAAAGCACGGTGATACCGCAGCCGACCAACAGCATCAAGCTCATGATGGCAGCATCGCGACCAACGATAACGGGCTTGATCAAACCAACAGCCGGAGAAATAGCGGAAGCATAAAGAACCACGCAGATCACGCCGATCAGGAAGATACCCACGGAGAGCTTGGCACCGGGCTTGAGGTCGTAGCTACGAGAACCGGAAGCGGCCTTAACGAGACCCTTAGCCAGGCGTTCCTTGTAAACAGGATCGCTGTCGAGGTCGAGATTCTGGATCATGGTCATCACAAAAGCGGTGAGCATGCAGCCAACGAACGTCGTCAGAATCCAGATACCGAGCAATGCGGGGTAGGACCAACCAAAGGGTTCCAGAACGCCGGTCATGTAGATCACAGCAGCGGAAACCGGAGAAGCCGTAATGGCGATCTGGGAGGAAACCACAGCGATGGACAACGGGCAAACCGGACGAATCTTCTGTTCCTTAGCAACTTCCACGATAACCGGAATCATCGAGAAAGCGGTGTGACCGGTACCTGCAAAAATTGTCAGCACATAGGTCACGATAGGAGCAAGATAGTTGATGTACTTGGGATTGGAACGCAAAATACGTTCAGCAATCTGAACAAGGTAATCAAGACCGCCGGCGAGCTGCATTGCGGAAATAGCAGCGATCACCGAGGTGATGATCAGAATCACGTCCCAGGGAATGTTACCCGGCTTCATACCAAGGCACAGACCCAGAACCAGAACGCCAGCACCGCCAGCATAACCAATACCGATGCCGCCGAGGCGAACACCGATGAAAATCGCACCGAGCAGCACGATTATCTGAAGAATAAGCATGATATCCATGACATCTCCAAAGGGTGGTAGTTTTATTGTATTTATTACAACAGAGCAGCTCGCAACTACGTCACGGCCGCTCTGCAGTCAACGATGCCCGAGGCGAACAAGCTGTTCGCCTCTGGCGTGTCAGTTCAATTCAAATTACTGAACGAACTTCGGTGCGATCAGGTTCTGCAGATTGAACGTGGCATCCCACTCTTCCTGAGAGAGAAGCTTGCGTTCTTCCACAACAACCTGGTGCAGAGACTTGCCCGAGTGATAGCACTCGTGTGCCATTTCGGAGCAAACCTTGTAGCCAAGATGCGGCTTCAAGAGGGTGACGATACCGCAGGAGTTCATAACCATAGCGGCGGTACGTTCAGCATTGGCGGTAATACCGTCGATGCACTTCGTGCGCAACGAGTTGCAAGCGTTGGTAAGAACACGCATCTGCATGAACAGAGCGAACGTGATCACGGGTTCCATCACGTTAAGTTCGAGCTGGCCAGCAGAGGCGGCAAGCATCACCGTCGTGTCAAGACCGATAGCCAAGAAGCTGGCCTGGTTCGTCACTTCGGGGATAACCGGATTAACCTTACCCGGCATGATGGAGGAACCCGGCTGCAACTGCGGCAGGTTCAATTCGGCCAGACCGCAGCGAGGACCGGAGGCAAGCAGACGGATGTCGTTGCAAACCTTCGTCAACTTAACGGCAAGGCTCTTCATAGCGCTCGACAGAGCAACATAGGAACCGCAGTCACTCGTGCAGGCGATCAGATCTTCGCTGTTCTTGAAATCAATGCCGGTGAGTTCGGCGAGCTTGGCAGAGGCCTTAGCCGGGTAATCCGGATGTGCCGTCACGCAGGTGCCGATAGCGGTGGCGCCAAGGTTGATCGTCTTGAGGTGTTCCTGAGCTTCACGGATAACCTTAAGTTCATCCTGGATCGTGAAGCCCCAGCCATGGAATTCCTGACCAAGAGTCATCGGCACAGCATCCTGCAAGTGGGTACGACCCATCTTCAGAACACCCTTGAACTCTTCGGACTTCTTGTAGAAGGCTTCAACGAGATCTTCAACAGCCTTCAGCAGAACATTGCTGCGCAACAGGAACATCAGATGAAGAGCCGTCGGATAGGTGTCGTTCGTGGACTGACCGAAGTTAGCGTGATCGTTGGGAGAAACACGCTTCGAATCGCCCTTGACCGTGCCAAG
This sequence comes from Sutterella sp., assembly GCA_019410445.1. Classification (GTDB taxonomy): domain Bacteria; phylum Pseudomonadota; class Gammaproteobacteria; order Burkholderiales; family Burkholderiaceae_F; genus Duodenibacillus. Next base: position 3,139 of record DXSO01000068.1, on the reverse strand, counting down.
CTTCTCGCAAGCCAGGTTGCAGATCACTTCGTTGACGTTCATGTTCGTCGAAGTACCAGCACCACCCTGCAGCCAGTCGGTAACGAACTGATCCTGATGCTTTCCTGCAATCAATTCATCGCAAGCCCAGACGAGAGCGTCAGCAACGTCAGCCGGAATAGTGCCGAGTTCCTTGTTGGTCAGAGCAGCTGCCTTCTTCACGTAAGCAAACGCGATGATGAAGAAGGGTTCCATGTTCATCGACATTTCCGTGATGTGGAAGTTTTCCTTGCCGCGCAACGACTGAACACCGTAGTAGCAATCGTCGGAAATTTCGAGCTGACCAAGGAAGTCACTTTCAAAGCGGGACATTTGTTTTTTGCTCCTCAAATAAACGAGTTGTCCACGACCGGATCATCTCTATCTCACCCAGTCGTGAATGTTTTCAATCCTCCCCCGTTCCATGTTTTACAAACAAGTGGTCTGAACGGCGAAGTATTTGTAACAGACCTAGGTAACGAACCCTAATAGAAACGCCCTAGCTCTCTGTGAGGTAGATGATACGCCTTAGTTTTGGTTTGGGTAGTCCCCTTTCGGGTATTCCTCACCCCATCTTAAGTAGGTATGCATCTACAACATTTCACTTAGATTTCTCGATGATTTGTAAAAGAGCCTGAATTTAGGACAAATTTCTGCATTTCAACACCAGAAATGCAGACCTTTCCTCCTTTATGTAAAGGCGTTTCGAATACTCTGATCTGCATCAAAAAAGAATGCTTTTCCTATTCCTGTAGCGCTCTGCGTGTCTTCGAATGCCTCAAAAAAATCTTTTTTTCAAATCATGACCGCGCTTTCTTATTAAGAAAAGTTGCGTCGTAACTCCAATTTTCAATTGATTCCGAGCATCCGCTCTTCCATTCCAAGCAACCAACTGTTTTTCCTTGAAATTTCAAAATTCTCCGCGTTTTCACCAGGGTTTAGTAAAACTTAAGAGCGCTTCAAAACTTTGAAACCTCACGATTTTTGCATTTGATGGAGATCAAAGGACTTACACAGTGTTTTCCTAGACTTCGATCCCGAAAACTTCTGATGCGAAATCGTTGCTTTGTCCCCTGACTGTTCAGCAGTCAGTCAATTCAAATCGTCGAAGCCTCAGTAACGTCGTTTTCCAACCAAAGAGAGATCAGCACAATGATGAAACCTTTGAACGCCCTTATTTTGACCGCGGCCTTCTCCACCTTGTCGTCTTTTGCCTACGCTCAGGACCTTGCAAGCTTTCACAACAACATGGGTGGCTGCCAAGTTTGCCACGGTACCAATGCCGTAACAGCCGACAAAGATCCTGACGATGAGATCGAATTAAACAAGAAGTGCACGACCTGCCACGGGGACTATAAAAAGTTGGCCAACAAGTCGTTGAAGTACGATCCGCACAACAGCCACTTGAGCGATCGCAGCCCCATTAACTGCACGGCATGCCACAGCGCTCACTCCCAACCAAAGTTAGTCTGCAACGATTGCCATACTTTCGATCTCAAAATGCCGTTGGCTGATGCTCCTAAAGCCGACAAATGGGACGCTGAAATTGACCAGAAGGCAGTCGATGCTGCTATCGCCGCACCTGCACGCGAAACTGTTGACGTTCTGGTAATCGGAGCCGGCTCGGCAGGTCTGAACGCTGCAATTGCCGCCAAGCGTGCTGGCGCAAAAGTTCTTCTCATTGAAAAGCATTCGTATGCCGGCGGCAACTCCATGCTTGCAGCAGGCGGCTACAACGCTTGTGAAACTCCCGAACAAGAAAAGAAAGGAATTAAGGACTCCGTCGAAAGCTATGTCCAAGACACGATGAAGGGAGGTCGTGGCAAAAATGATCCCAAGCTCGTTCAAATTTTGGCTGAACAAAGCGCAGCAGGCGTAAAGTGGCTTGAAGACATGGGAGCAGACCTCTCGGATGTCAAGCGTTCGGGCGGAGCTGCCGTGGCTCGTACGCACCGTCCTCATGGAGGAATGAGCGTTGGGCCTCACATTGTTGACGTTCTTCGCGCTCAGGCCACTAAAGAAGGTGTAGGTGCTCGCGTCAATTCACGCGCAGTGCAACTGCTTCTTGACAAGGACTACAAGATTGCCGGCGCAATTGTTCACGGCAAGCATTCCGGCTACTACAAGGTTGCTGCTAAAGCCGTTGTATTGGCCACTGGTGGTTACGGTCAGAACAAGGACATGATCGCTTTCTACCGTCCGACATTTAAGGACATGACAAGCTCCAACAACATCACGAGTACTGGTGACGGTATTCGTATGGCATTGAACATCGGAGCCTCCATGACTGACATCGACTGGGTGCAGGCTCATCCGACCGTGGGCTTGGACAGCCGCATTCTCATCAGTGAAACGGTTCGAGGTGTCGGTGCCGTTATGGTTAATATCAAAGGCGATCGTTTCATCAATGAATTGACCACCCGCGACCGTGCTAGCGACGCAATTTTGCATCAACCCGAAAAACGTGCCTGGTTGGTTTTCGACCATGACCTTTATCAGTCAGCCAAAATGGTCCGCGGATACGATCACCTAGGCATGCTTAAAAAAGCCGACAGCATTGAAGAGCTCGCCAAGATCTGCGGTATGGATCCCGCTACTCTTAAGAAGACTGCAGAAAGCTACAACAAGTACCGTAAGAACGGCAAAGACGAAGCCTTCGGTCGTCCCGATATGCCCCTCGGTCTCGAGAAAGCGCCCTTCTATGCCGTGGCCGTCGCTCCGGGTATCCATCACACTATGGGTGGTGTAGCCATTACGCCGGAAAGCGAAGTATTAGACATCCAAAGTCGACCGATTCCTGGGCTTTACGCCTCTGGCGAAGTCACCGGCGGTGTTCACGGATTCAATCGCCTCGGTGGTAATGCAATTGCCGATACGGTTGTGTTCGGACGCCGCAGCGGAGAACACGCTGCCGCCTACGCACTTAAACAAAAGAACTAATCCGACAAAACGGATTTTTCTGAAAGTCAAACGGAGTTTAAACGACTCCGTTTGATAAAAAACGAGCTTCGCAAGTTTTGCAAAGCTCGTTTTTTCATCTTAAATCGGAATTATTCCGCACTCCTTGAAAAATAATCCTCTCAATGCCGGCAAGTGATCCTGCTTGTAAATCGCATAAATC
>DXSO01000067.1 GCA_019410445.1 Sutterella sp. | reverse complement strand
GCTCGAGTCTTCTTCTGAGAACAGAACGCTGGCGGCATATGATCAGCGAGCAGATGAGTTTTTTCATCTCTATGAAGCTCAAAGCGAGCCACCACTCAAGTCCGTTTTCCAACGTTGGATCGTCAAGGGCTCATCAATTCTGGAACTCGGATGCGGTTCGGGCCGTGACGCTCGGTGGCTTGCGCGACATGGCATGCACGTTCTGGCAACCGACGGTTCGAGCAACATGCTCAATGCCGCAGCCGATCAAGCAAACAAGACTGCTGCGGACTGCACCTCCGGTTCCGTAACATTTGCTCATCTGTGTCTGCCAGCAACGGCTCGCAGCGCCCTTGATGTCAAACGTTTATTTCAGCAGCGTTTAAGCACTGAAAATCCGCTTGAGGCCTCATCGGCTTTTGACTGCGTCCTTGCCGTCGGCGTTTTACAGCATCTCAACGACAACGCACTGACTCAAACCGCAACGTTTCTTGAAGCCGCCGTCTCACACTCGGGCATATTGATCATCAGTGTTCCGACGGATCACCCGGGAGACAGTCCCACAGTTCAATCGTCTCTGCAGCGTTGCTACTTCAACAGACCCGCAGAGCACTACAGCGCACTTTTGGAGCGTTTCGGTTTTGCCGAGATTCAGCGAGAAAACACACTGCACACTGGTTCTCCCGGCCATGAATGCACCTGGGCGACAATGATCTTCGCCAAGGCAGAAAGTCGCAGACAGGCTCGTACGAATCTATCCGGCATATTGGAAAACGATCGAAAAACTTCCACCTATAAATTCGCCCTGCTGCGTGCTCTGTGCGACATCAACATTCAGAATCCTGGCCGTGTTCGCTACATTGGAAAGTCGCCAAACGGGCAGCCATTCGAGACCGTAGCTCTGCCGTTCGAGCTTGTCATAGAGCGCGTCATCGAGTATTACTGGCAGATCTTTGCCAATGCAAAACACCTGCCCATGCCCCCGGGACAAATCGCGGGACGACGCCGCCTTGCGTTCAACGAAAAACTCGAGCTCGTGATGCGTGATTACTGTTATGACTGGCAGACTTTTCAAAAGGAGTTTTACGACGGATCGCTCGCATCGAGTAATCTCTCCGATCGAAAATTTCGTGTGCTCGAACTCTTTGACTGCACCGCCGAATCATTGAAAAAAGGCCCCGTCTACTTTTCCGGCAACTCTCTCGGAGAAACCGCTCATCGAGCCGATCACAATCGACTGTTCTGCGTAAGCCGTACGCGCAACAACACATCGGTACTTACCCCTCATCAATTGACGGAACGTTACGGTGAACTCTTCATTCCCTCCAATATTTGGCGTGAGTTGAACTTTTCCGCTCCCTTTGTGATTGATACCATCCTGCTGCAGTGGGCCAAACTATCCAGACGATTTTCCGAACTGCAGCAGCACAACTACTCTCTCGGACAAATCCTTGAGATGATGCTGCCGACCAATCAACAGCGTGATGTTGCTCTGGCCGACGCCTTATTCCGAAAGCGAATCCAAAGCGGCGAGACGCTTTGCGTATGGTCGCAACGTCCCCTCACATTGAAAACACTTGCCATTGATCATGTCTTGCCCTGGTCAAGACTGCACACCAATGACTTATGGAATCTCGTCCCATCATACTGCAAGGCCAATGGCAGTAAATCCGACCTCATTCCAAGCACAAACCTTCTGCTGAGCTCGCAAAACCGCATCATTGAAAACTGGCATGTATTCGAGAACTCCTCTCTCGGAGGACTTTTTCGAGCACAAGCCGAAAATTCACTTATCGGCAAAACTTTGCCTAAAGTCGGATGGGAAATCCCTTTATTCGAAGCGCTCCTGAGTACAGCTGAGTACGTCGCTCGACAATTCGGCGCCAATCGTTGGGACGGATTTGAACAAGAACACTAGGACCTCATGTCCCTGAAAAACTCAGCATGTGTGAAAACGGCAGCCTGCAGGCTGCCGTTTACTCAAATCAACCGAAATTGTGCCGGTTTAAGCCGGCGGACGTGTTTTACCTTGATGAAGATAGTTTTGGTAACCCTCTTCTATCAACGCCTCATAAATCTGCTTGGTGTCATCATCGTAGGCACAGAAAGTCACCGACTCAAAATTCTCATCGAGTTCGAGCACCTGAACCGCAACCGTCAACGCCACGGTTGCAGCCGTCGGCTTGGGAAAGCCATACTGTCCGGTTGCGATTGCCGGAAACGCGATCGTCCGTGCTCCGTGCAAACGAGCCAACTCCAGACTGCGCGCATAGGCTCTGGCCAAAAGCGCAACCTCACCTTCGCCTCCGCCAACCCAACTTGGACCCACCGCGTGAATCACAAAGCGACAAGGCAGATTGAAGGATTCCGTAAGAGAAGCACCGCCAGCAAAACACCGTCCCTGCTCAAGAACGTACTTACGGCAGGCTTTTCGAAGCTCTGGACCGGCGGCCTTATGAATAGCCTGATCGACTTCGCCGCCGCCGAGCAAGTCGGCATCGGCTGAATTAACAATGACATCAACGTTCAAAGTCGTGATATCTGCCTTAATGACTCGCAAACGACTGCGAATAGCCTCGGAAATCGGAATCATGCGTCAATTCTTTCGCAAAAAATCAGTCGGTGCCGCGCAATTCTCGTGCGCGCCACCCCAAACAGGCAAGTGTTATGAAGTATGTCACAGCCGCGCCGAGAATAACACCCGCCACAAGAACTAGTCTGTAGCCCCACTGCGGCTGCATTGCCGTCCAATTCAGGTTCGTCTGGATCCAGATTAGAAAAGCAGCCATAACCGCACTTGCCGCCAACACACGCGCAACATAAGCGAACCATCCTCGCGCAGGGCTGTACCAATCGCGTTTTCGCAGCAGCGTAAAAAGCACAACGGCATTGAATACCGAACCCAAACCAACAGAAAGTGCCAATCCGGCGTGACCGAGCAAAGGCACCGTCACAAAGTTGCAGCACTGCACGACAACCAATGAAGCGATCGCCCCTTTGACCGGCGTCTTGATGTCCTTGCGGGAATAAAAAGCCGGAGCCAGGATCTTGATCGAAATGAGTCCGAGCAGTCCCACCGCATAACCTTCAATGGCAATGGCAGTCATCAAAACATCGGAAGCCCCGAAATTTCTACCTTGAAAAAGCACTGCCGCCAACCCTTCGGCAAGAAACCCAAGTCCAGCTGCTGCAGGAATAGCAAACAAAATCACCAACCGCAGTCCTCTATCCAACAGCGAGTTGTAGCGCTCAAATTCGCCTCGATTGAATGCCGATGACAGACTCGGCAGCAAAACGCTTCCCAATGCCACTCCGAGAAGCGCCGTCGGGAACTCCATCAAACGGTCCGCGTAGTTAAGCCAGGTCACTGCTCCCTTCTGCAGATGAGAAGCAATGTTTGTGTTGATCAAAATGGATATCGGAGCCACGCTCACACCGACAACCGCCGGAACCATCAGTTTCAGAACCTGGCGAACATTGTCGTTTTCAAAAGCCTTGCGGGGATTAACGATGCGCGGCACACATCCCATGCGCTTTAAAGCCAAAAACTGCATTCCCAGTTGTAGAACACCACCGAGAATCACTGCAAAGGCAAGCGTATAGACCGGTACAGTAAAGTACTCGATTAAAAAAAGCGTGCTGACGATAAAACTCAGATTGAGTAAAACCGGAGTAAAAGCCGGTATGGCAAAGTGTTTCCAGGTGTTGAGTACTGCCGCCGCAAAAGACACCAGACTCATAAAGATGATGTATGGAAACATGCAGCGCGTTAGAAAAACGGCCAAATCAAACGTTTCAGGGTCACTTTTAAACCCTGAAGCAATAAGCCACACCACAATGGGAGCAAAAAGAATTCCTAGAAGACTAGCCAAAAAAACAGCACAGCCAAGCAATGAGAAAACGTCACTGACAAAACGCTTTTGTGCGGTCTGTGACTGTTGTTCCTTGACCTGTGAGAGCATCGGCACAAAAGCCTGACTGAAAGCACCCTCGGCAAACAAACGCCTGAGCATGTTCGGGATACGAAACGCAACATAAAATGCATCGGTAGCAGCCGATACACCGAAATAACGGGCAATCAGCATGTCGCGAATCAGACCGGTAATTCGAGAAAGCAGCGTAAAGACGGAAACCGTGGCCGCCGACTTGAGTAGGGACATGGGCAGGATCGGACAAACAGTGAATCGATATCGGGACGCGGCGTCTATGCCTTTCTTTACAAAAGAAATTTTTCCGCTACAAAGCGCTTGTATCGGTCTCTTTGATTTGATACAATGCCGCGTTTCTAGTTTCAGGCAAAGTTTGCGCAGAGTTGCAGCGCGACCGATGCTTGAAATCGGAAACCAACATTGTAGTAAAACTTAGACCCGGCCGATTTCGGCCAGATGCCGAGCTGCAAACGGCCTTATCAGGAAAGCAGTCGAATCCTTCTTCTGCTCGTCGATGAGAATCCGAAAACTGCGGCATCCATTTTCAGGAATTCAAAACTAAATGGCCAATACCAACCAAGCCCGCAAGCGCGCCCGTCAGGCCCTTGCTCGCAATCAGCACCTTTCCGCTCAGCGCAGCCAGTTCCGTACCGCTATCAAGCGCGTGCGCAAGTTCATCCTCGCAGGCGACAAGGCTGCCGCTCAGGAAGCCTTCAAGTCCGCTCAGAGCGTGATCGACTCTATGTGCCGCAAGGGCGTTCTGCACATGAACGCCGCTGCTCGTCACAAGAGCCGCCTGTCTGCTGCCATCAAGGCGCTCGCCTAATTTTTAGGCTCAGAGCCGTTTTCGGCTCGCCAGCTAAAACGCCTGATTCCCTCAGGTCAGCGGTTTAGCCATTTAGACAAAAAAACGCACCCGATCGCTCCTCGGGTGCGTTTTTTCATATCTCGCTTTTCTGACCAGTTGTCGGATTTTTTTACTTCAACCAGTTCAACAATGCTTCGTGCGTATCAAAATAACAAACCGTCAGTGTTTTGATCTTTTCGGCATCGCGCTCGGAATGAGGTTCTCGAATTCCGATACATTCAAGACCTGCAGCACGAGCAGCTTCAACTCCAGCCAACGTATCTTCCACCGCGAACCCCTGCTGAGGCTCAATTCTCAAAAGCGCAAGCGCCTTTCTGTAGCATTCCGGATCCGGTTTGATGTTGGCGACGTCTTCAGCACAAACAAAACCTTCAAAGACATCAGCTAAATGGATCTCTTTGCGAATTCGTTCGTTGTCGTTGCAGTAAATCTCAATATTGGCTCTTCGGGTTGTTGTCGCTACTGCCAACCGAAAACCTCTCTGTCTCAGACACCGCAGCACTGATGCCGCTCCGGGTCGCAGTCTGACATCTTCCTTGAGGATACGGCGCGAGATCTGAAACCGTCGTGCATGGATTTGCTCAGCACTCATCGTACTGCCGAATTTCTGACCGAAATCACCGCAATAACAGCGATACGGATTCTCCTCCGTCTTATATCGCCTAAGTGCCTCTTCACGAAAGACGTGCAATTGAACGGGATCAGCATTGGGGACGCCTAGTTCGGCAGCCAAACGAACATCTACCTCGTTCCATAAACCAATCGTGTCGGCAAGCGTGCCGTCAAAATCAAATACGGCAGCAAGCTTGCCGTCCAAGAAGTCCCGTGAGCTGATCATGTTTGACAAACAGTGTAAGAAACCGAATTTTGCATTGTATTGAAGATTCCCAAAACCGCCTCACTCATCCGATGCTGAACGGCCTTTGTTTGGCAGTCTTATCCATCGTCAATCAAACGAAAACAAGTCGATTTCCTGCAAAGTTTCCCGCAGAAATTAAAAGTTTATTTATAACATCTTACTGTACATATTTTGTTTTAAAACAAACAAGTACAAATACTCAAAAAACTTCAATTGCAGGCATCAAACATTTTTGAAGCCCATTTCAAAGTGTTATTTATAGACTTTTATTGCACCTAAAGTTACGTCGATGATCCGACACGATATCCTCGCAAATACTCCGGTACCGATTTCACAATCAACCCGTCCACAGGTCCGATTTGCTCTTCGTCTTTTTCCGCATATTCGATGCTGTGCAAAAACACCCGAATCGCATTGAGGCGCGCCCGACGCTTGTCATCACTGCGAATGATCGTCCAAGGAGCCGCCGGCGACTCTGTCTTGCGGAACATCTGCTCGATGGCAGCCGTATATTCGTCCCAAAGATCAAGCGATGCGATATCAACCGGCGACAACTTCCAACGTCGCACCGGATCGACGCGTCTCTGTTTAAATCGGCGCTTTTGCTCTTCTCGACTGACATCGAGCCAAAATTTCGTCAAATGGACGCCGTGGTCAACCAAACTTCGTTCGAAAGCCGGTACTTCTTTGAGAAAAAGCTGTGTCTGCTCTGCGCGACAAAATCCCATCACCGGCTCGACAACGGCTCGGTTGTACCAAGAGCGATCGAAAAACACCATCTCTCCTGGACTTGGCAGCTGAGCCGCATAACGCTGAAAATACCACTGTCCAGCCTCTTCCGGTGTTGGTTTAGGCAAAGCAGCGATGCGTGCACCTCGAGGATTGATGTTCTGCATGAATCGAGCAATCGTACCGCCCTTGCCTGCGGCATCGCGCCCCTCAAATACAACCACAATTTTCAATCCGGTTTCTTTGACGTGTCGCTGCAGCTTGAGCAGCTCAACCTGCAGCGCATACAGTTCCTCCTTGTAGAGATCGTCGTCATAATTTCGCAAATAGGGAAACACACCTTTGTTGAGATCCGGCGAAAGCTCATCAGTACGCCTGCCTCGCTGCGACTTCAGCTTGGCTTGTTTCTGAAACACTCCCGTCAACAAACCCGACAACATCCGCTCTTTGGACTCGGGCAGCATATTTTCGAGCACAAGCTCTGCCATTTCCTCGGCAGAAAGCTTCACCGCCATTGCCCTCACCTGCCGCACGATTTCTTCAATGACTCCGTCAATATTTTCTTTGGGATCAATCAATGCGACATCTCGAAAAACTTCCTCAAGATTTGCACAAAAACTTCCCGCCTGAGCAGCGCCTTTCGCCTGCCCATCCCGAACCTCGGCTTCCTTTTTATCCATTGAAGTCTTGACGTCGACGTCGGCCTGTTCCTTTTTCTTCTCGCCCATTCGCGTCTCCCGAAAAAAATTCTTCTTACAGTCGAAACTGCCTGACGGCGGACTAGACTGCTGCTGTTGAGATCACAACACTAAAGCTGCTTGAAGTCAATGTTCAAACAAAAACTCATTGTGCAGATTCTCACTCGTAACAAAACAAGAGATGCAAAAAAAGCTTCCCAGAGTTCGAATCTCACCGCCTCCGCCATACTTATTCAGTGTTACTTGAGTCACCGGCAAGCAACAAGCATCCTTTCAAGTCGGACTCTTCAAGCAGAATCACGACCAACCTTCTTGCACAACATAGGATGCCCCTCCTTAACCAAATCGCTATCAACGATAGCGATTGCAATGCATTGAATCCATGTGCACTGCTTTCTGTTCAGACTATAAAAATTACATCGATACATCAGTTGATCCATAACCAACTTCGATGCAGAACATTGCACATTGGTAGCTCTCTTACCTTTGTTAAATTCTCCTCGGAAGTAAATAACAGCGATAGCTTGAATACGGCCAGATATTTGCTAAAATCCCATCCTCTTTGCTCAGGAGGTGTGGCAGAGTGGTTGAATGCACCGGTCTTGAAAACCGGCGACGGCTAAACCCGTCCGTGAGTTCGAATCTCACCGCCTCCGCCATTTCGATGTCCCGTACGGTTCGTGACCGTTCGGGATTTTCTTTTTTTCGCTTCCAAATCAACAAGTTACAATCTTTTGCTGTTCGCGGACGTTCGGGGTCGTTCGTCTACAGACGTCATTCGGATGATGGGAAACGAGAGTTAGAATCGCTCGAAAATAAGTTGTAATCTCTCTCGAAAAAACAAGCCAACCCGCAAACGTCGTAATTACTCCCCACTGCCTCAAAAACCTTTGTTGTTGTTCGCAGATACAAAGATTTCATTCAATCATTGCTCTGTCTTTATCCGTGGCTCATGGAGCTTCAGACTCGGCAGAGAATCTTCGTCGAATGCGACTCCACAGAATTTACTGTTTCGCAGATTTCCTCAACAACCAAAGTTTTCTTGCTTACTAGCGGATCAGCGGATGCAAAAATCTTCGTGCAAAGCAGTACACCTGGATTGACATGTCATAAAACACACCTTGGGAGTCTTTCAGAAATGAAACGTATTCAACTGTTCGGAATCCTGGCGCTGAGCATCCTTGCTGTTGGCGGTTGTTCTAGCCGAGATCCGATTCTGTACAAAGGACAGGCCTATGATCGAACAGAAATTGAAGTCAAAAACGCCCTCGTCATGGCTGCATTGACAAATGACTGGAGCATCTGCCAAGCGGGTAATAACCAACTCAGAGCAGACATCACATATAAGAAATGGAAAATTTACGCTGATATCAGCTACAGCAAGGATTGGTTTTCAATCACACCCAATCTTGAGTACACAACACTGGCAAGCAAAAAATACGGGACCGTACACAGAAACGTTAACAACTTGATCAAACGGTTTTATAAGTCAACCCGATCCAATCTTGCATTGAGCATTTCTCAAGATCCAATTGACATTCCTCGCTGTGCGGTTTTACCGTCCTCCAGTCAGAATTCAGCCATCTGAAGTCTCGCTGTATAGGTAAATGTATAAGCAGATATCCGAGCAAAATTTCACGAAATAAACGAAAATCGCCGAACAATTCAGTCTTTTTTGCAGCTTAATCCTACCGTCATACAATGCCGACTGAATTTTTACTTTCGTGCCTGTCTTGTGAAATCTTATTTGTATTTTGTCAGTCCGATTCTTCTGCTCCTGCTCTGGACGTCCGTCTCGACAACAGGAGCAGTACCGGCTGTATTGTTGCCATCTCCATGGGCAGTCGTTGAAACTTTCGGCAGACTTCTCGCTTCCGGTGAACTTCTTTCACACACTATGGCCTCAGCCGCACGTTCGCTCTGCGGCTTTCTGCTGGCGGCTTCAAGCGGCATTTTCTTCGGACTGCTTTTTTCTCGCTTTCCAAAAGCTGAGCACAGCGTGCACCTCATCTTCGAGGCCTTTCGCGTGACGCCTCCCTTGGCACTCATACCTCTTTTGATCCTGTGGCTGGGAATCAACGAAGCTCCCAAAATAGCCATCGTCTTTTTATCCGGCTTCTTCCCCATCTACCTCAATACGCTCACGGCGTTTTGCACGGTTGACCGAAAACTCCTTGAAGTGGGAGCATCTCTTGATTTCAACCGCAGAGAAATCTTCAAACTCATTATGCTTCCGGCTGCAATGCCCGGCATTCTTACCGGACTTCG
>DXSO01000066.1 GCA_019410445.1 Sutterella sp. | reverse complement strand
ATTTTCAACGTACCCTCATGTGGGTGATTCTGGTGGCCTCATGCTTCATGCTGTGGGATAACTGGAACGTCTACAACGGAAAGCCCTCATTTTTCGGCGAACCGACAACCACGCAGACTGAACAGTCTGCAGATGCTGGTCAGACTCCGGATGCCATTCCCGAAGCTTTGGGAAGTGGAGCGGAAGCTGTGGCTAAAGGCATGGTGGATGCAGCCAAGCCTGTTGAGGTCAGCAATGACATGCTCAAGCTTACGATCGATGAGGTCGGAGCGGTTGTTACGCATGCTGTTTTGCTGAAGGAATATCAACAGTCGGATTGGACTGAGGTCGGTATTGCAGGAATGATTCTTGGTAAGGAGCCGGCTCCCCGTCCAAATATTGAGCTTTTCAATGTTTCTCCCAAGAGCATTTATGTGGCTCAGAGTGGTTTTATTGGCGGCGACTTCCCCAACCACAAGTCCTCTTTCAAATACGTTGGTACCAAGACCGATAAACGTATGGATCAGGAATTGGGTCGTGAAGTGAATGTGCACACAGCCACATTCGAGAGCACTGTCGGCAATGTAACTGTTCGAAAGAGTTTTGAGCTTTCGGATGGTCGTTATTCAGTGATCGTTCGCAATGAACTGATCAATAACGGTGAATCAAGTATTCGTCCGTCGATTTATTATCAGTTGACTCGCGACGGTAATAAACCCGAAGGCCAAAGTACGTTCTACTACACCTATACGGGACCTGCGATCTATACGGAAGAAGATAAATTCCAGAAGATCTCGTTTGACGATATCAGCGATAAGTCTGGTCATGTGACGAAGAGTGACAATGGTTGGATTGCGATGATCCAGCACTACTTCATCTCTGCCTGGACTGATGTTCGCGGTGAGACTGGTAAGTATGAGCACGAGTTCTACACCTCGAAGCTCGATCAAAATCTCTTTGCTGTTGGCTCGATTCTGAAACTTGGAACGGTTGAGCCTAAGCAGTCCATCAACACAGCTGCAACGTTGTATGTTGGACCTCAAGATCAGGCTCGCTTGTCGTACTTGGCAGAGGGGCTGGATTTGGTTGTTGACTACGGTTGGCTGACGTTCCTTGCCAAGCCTATTTATTCCATTCTGAACTTTATGTACGGTTTGTGTGGAAATTGGGGCTGGTCTATTGTGCTGCTGACCTTGTTGGTGAAGTTGGTTCTGTATCCGATTTCCGCTGCGGGCTACAAATCCATGGCTCGCATGAAGGAAGTAACGCCGCGTATGAAGGCTTTGCAGGAACAATATGGTGACGATAAGCAACGTTACCAGCAAGCGATCATGGAGCTGTACCGTAAGGAGAAGATTAATCCGGTGGGCGGGTGTTTGCCGATTTTGCTGCAGATTCCGGTATTCCTTGCTTTGTACTGGGTGTTGTTGGCCTCTGTTGAGTTGCGTGATTCTGCTTGGTTGGGTTGGGTTAGCGATTTGGCCAGTCCTGATCCATGGTTCATTTTGCCGGCAATTATGATGGCAACGATGTTCCTGCAAATTAAACTCAATCCGACGCCGACAGATCCGATGCAGGCCAAAATGATGGTCATTATGCCGTTGGTTTTTGGTGTGATGTTCTTCTTCTTCCCGGCGGGTTTGGTGCTCTACTGGTTGACTAACAATGTGCTGTCCATTGCTCAGCAATGGTATGTGAATAAGCAGATTGCACAGGAGCGTGCTAAACGTTTGAATGCAGTAAATCACTAAGCATTCGGATCAAAATAAAAAAAAGGGAGTCCTGCACCGAGGGCTCCCTTTTTTGTTGTCTCAAAGAATGGAATTGTTACCTGTATGGGTTGGTTGACTGTTGGCACGGGATCGCCTCAAGATCTATGCCTCTGACGAGATGAAAAAAAGTGTGGAGGCAGCGAGGAACAATCTTTTGCCAAAGATAGGTGAGTTCTCAGGTGTTATTTTCCGATGCAGAATTTAGAGAAAATCATGCCGAGAAGATTATCCGACGTTGTTTCTCCGACGATTTCTCCTAAAGCATTTCCCGCCAACCGTAGTTCCTCTGCTGCAATATCCAGACCAACAGAACGACCGACTGCATTGCCTGAAATAATCTTGAGATGATCTGCAGCACGAGCTAGACAATCCAGGTGACGAGTGCGAGCTAAGAAATCTCCCTCATCACTTTCGTTTTCTCCAGCAATAGTTTTTAGACGACAGATCAGCTCATCTACGCCTTGTCCTGTTTTGGCGGATAGACAAATATTTGAGGATTGGATGAGGTGTTCGCTAGGCAGAAGGTCAATTTTATTGAAGATGTGAAGAAACTCGACCCCTTCTCTTAGTCTCGGAAGAATGAGTGCCAGCGCTTCGGCTTCTGCAGCTGATTCGTGTTGATCTGCACTCTTGAGCAATAGAACGATATCGGCATTTTCAACAGACTGAAGAGTTCGTTCTATGCCGATTTGCTCCACTTTATCGTCTGTTTTACGAATACCTGCAGTATCAATTAGATTGACGGCGAGACCGTCAAGATGAATGGTGTGCGAGATGCGGTCTCGAGTCGTACCTGCAACATCGGTAACAATTGCAACATCCTCGCATGCAAGTGCATTCATCAGTGAGCTCTTACCTACGTTTGGTGCACCGGCAAGCACAACGGTCAATCCTTCTCGAAGGACTTTTCCCCTCATGGCTGCATTTTGCAGCTTGACGAGTTTTTCAAGTATGGCATTGACTCGCTCGTTTACATGACCGCTTTCAATAAAATCAATTTCCTCCTCGGGAAAGTCAATGGTGGCTTCAATATAGGCGCGAAGCTCTAAGAGATCGGCATTGATGTGTTGGATGCGCTTTGAAAATTCTCCTTGGAGAGACCTTGCGGCAGCTCGTACTGCAGCACTGGAATTGGCTTCAATGAGGTCGGCAACCGCTTCGGCTTGAGCTAGGTCCATACGGTTGTTGAGGTATGCTCTTTTTGTGAATTCTCCCGGCTCCGCTAATCGTAGGCCAACTTTTTTCCCTGCCTGCAGGCAACGCTCAAGAATCATTTGTTGGAGTGCAGGACCGCCGTGAGCTTGTATTTCCAATACGTCTTCACCGGTATAAGACCCGGGGGCCTGAAAATGAATAATGATGGCGTTATCAATAAGGTTTCCGTCGATATCCTTTACGGGAAGCAGATGGGCGTAACGGGGAACCAAAGTTTTTTTCGGAAATAAAACATGTGAAATATAGCTCACATGTTCATTAGAGCCGGAGATGCGTACGACACCGATGCCGCCGCGTCCGGGAGCGCTGCTTCGAGCAATGATTGGATCTTTTTCAGAAAGCATAGTATTACATTCGATAAGTTAGAGCTCGGGTATATTGTCAGCAATAAACGGCTCAACAACACATCGTTTTTATTCACATTATGAGTCTTCCACCAAAAAACTCTACTAAAAACGCCATTGCAGCCAGTGTTTGCGCAGCTATCGTTGCAGTTGCATGCGTGCCAATCGCTGCGTTTTTGGCCACCTTCGGTAGTTCATATAATGAAAGAGCGCTGATTTATTGCGTTGTGTTGTTATGGGGAGTGGTTGGTGCAATCACTATTTTTGCTCTGACATGGCGGAATATGAATAGTCAAATCACAGTCGGATTAATGGGAAAGTGGGTTGTGAGTGCGTTTCTTTGGCCGGTGTTGCTGGTGTCGTGGTTTGTCGCAGGTCGAAATCGACACTGATGAGATTTGTAAGAAGGATATTGCTAAATTAGAGCCGGCCGAAGAATTCGGCCGGCTTTTTGACATATCTGCTTAGTCAGTAAACAAATCTCGAGCTAACTTCATAGGGCAGAATCCTGGACCGCACATGCTGCAGAAGTGAGCATCTCGACCGCCGGTACCACTGATTGTTTCATCATGCATGGCAGCAGCTCGAGCGGGATCAACGGATAGATTGAATTGATCGTTCCAACGGAATTCGAAGCGAGCGGAACTCATCATAAGATCACGCAGTATGGCTCCGGGGATGCCTCGAGCAATGTCGGCAGCGTGTGCTGCAATGCGAAAAACAGCCAGTCCTTCACGAACATCTGCGGCAGTTGGCAGGCCTAGGTGCTCTTTCGGGGTGACGTAGCACAGCATGGCGGTGCCGTGCGAACCAATGATTGCACCACCAATAGCTGCTGTGACGTGATCGTATCCTGCACCACAGTCTGTTACGAGAGGTCCTAGTGTGTAGAAAGGAGCCCCATCGCAGAATTCTTCTTCTTTGATCTGGTTGATGGAAATGCCGTTGAGAGGAATGTGACCTGGCCCCTCGATCATGACTTGAACATCGCGTTTGCCGGCTAAACGGTTGAGTTCTCCAAGTGTTTTTAGTTCTGCAAATTGAGCTGCATCATTACCATCATGGATTGATCCTGAACGCAAACCATCACCTAATGACAAGGTGATATCGTATTTGGCGGCAATATCAAGGATTTCGTCAAAGTGGTCGTATAAGAAATTTTCTCTGTTGTGTTTTCTCATCCATACAGTGATCAAACCCCCTCCTCGAGAAACGATACCGGTCAAACGAGATCTTGTAAGTTCAACATGAGAGGCCAGAAGACCGGCGTGTATGGTCATGTAGTCCACGCCTTGTTCTGCTTGTTCAATCATGGTTTCTTGGAAAAGTTCCCAAGACATTTGCTCGGGTTTGCCTTTGGCTCTCTCCAATGTTTCATAAAGAGGAACTGTCCCTACCGGAACGGGAGAGTGTCTCAGAATCATTTCGCGGGTTTCACGAATGGATTTGCCCGTTGACAAATCCATGACGGTATCGGCTCCGCACAGTAGTGATTCACGCAATTTCCCCAATTCTTCTCGCCAATCTTTAGATGATGAGGATGTTCCTATATTGGCATTGATTTTTGTAGTGAATTGTTTGCCAATAATCATGGGTTCGCATTCTGGATGTCGAACATTGCATGGAATGACAGCTACTCGTTGAGCGATTAAGTCCCGGACTTTCTCAGCTGTAAAAAGGGGGGCATCCAAAACTGGAGCAAGAAGTTGCTGCAGTCTGTCGTTATTAAGTTGAGAAACTTCCTCTTTGAGGAGATCTCGACAAAGGTTTTCTCGGGTTGCCACATAAGCCATTTCAGGCGTGATGATGCCTGCTCTGGCCGCGGCTAGTTGGGTAGGGGAGCCTGGTTGTTGACGATTTCTTTTGGTTAAAGAGGAATCGTCATTTTCCGGAACTCCAAACGGTCCGGTCACGTCATTTAGGTAAATGTTGGGTTGTTTTTGACCGCCAAATGCTTCCGGAGTAGCTGACAGTTGGATGCGGCGAAAGGGAACTTTTTCGCCGAAAGTTGTTTCTCGGTAAAAACGATCGCCGGCAAGTCTTTCTTTTAACTGCTGGTTCACGATTTTTTCTTGGGGCGGTTGCATGTATATAGGGTGAGAAGAGGTAGACATGACTTTGCTTCCAACTTATGAGTGAGAGGGTCAGTTTAGCGGAAATTTAACCTAGAAAACCATGGCTTCACGCTTTGTGTTTTTGTGTAGCATGTTGTTTTTAAAAGAAATTTATCTATTTTGCGATATTGATTGTTTTGTTTCACGTGAAACAAAACAAAAAATCAAAAGTTGATAGAGGTAGCAAAGAGGGAGTGGGAGAAAAACAAGAAATGTTTCACGTGGAACATATATAAGTGAAGAGAGAGTGGTGTTTCACGTGAAACATTTTTGGAGAATTTTATAAGGTGCTCTGATGTGGTGCGGGTTGTAAGGTGAAGGGACTGAGAGGGAGAAAGGATTTGGAGTATTTTTTAACTTGAAGTGTCTCTGATGACAATAGTAAAAGTACAATTTGCGAGGCAATAAGAAAGTACTTGCTTTGATGAGTACTTTGGATCTGTAAGTTGTTTGAGAGTTTTTTTTAGGGAAAGCCGAACGTTCATTGGGGTGAATGGTTGTCTTTTCTGGTGTTGAAAAAATGAATTACCCAGATTTATTTGAAGTCATTGTGGTTGGGTGTGGTCATGCTGGAGCTGAGGCTGCTTTAGCTTCAGCCAGGATGGGTGCGAAAACTCTTTTGATCACGCACAATATGGATACGATTGGTCAGCTGTCATGCAATCCTTCTATCGGCGGAATTGGCAAAGGACATCTTGTAAAAGAAGTCGATGCGATGGGTGGCGCCATGGGAGCTGTAACAGATGCTGCGGGTATTCAATTCAGAATTTTGAATCGATCCAAAGGTCCTGCCGTTAGAGCAACTCGAGCTCAGATTGATAGAAATTTGTATCGTCAGGCTATGCGTAGCCGTATCGAGAATCAGCCGAATTTGTATGTATTTCAGATGGCAGCTGATGACTTGATCGTGGAAAACAATCGTGTTTGTGGTGTTGAGACGAAAACCGGATGTCGGTTTTTTTCTAAGAGTGTAGTTATCTGTAGTGGCACATTTTTAAATGGTTTGGTTCATATTGGATTGGAGCATTTTTCTGCTGGGCGTGCAGGTGATCCTCCTTCAATTCGATTGGCCGAACGTCTGATTGATTTGGGGTTGCCGAAGGGAAGGTTGAAGACGGGGACGCCGGCTCGTATCGACGGTAGATCGATTGATTTTAGTAAGTGTAAAGAACAGCCTGGCGATATGAATCCTGTGCCATCTTTCTCCTTGATGGAGCCAGGAATTGAGCATCCTCAGCAGTTGTCATGTTGGATCACGCATACGAATGAACGAATGCACGACATTATCCGTGCTAATTTGGATCGATCGCCTATGTACTCTGGCATTATTGAGGGGGTTGGGCCGCGCTATTGTCCTTCTATTGAGGATAAAGTTCAGAGATTCAAGGATAAGGATAGTCATCAGGTTTTTCTTGAGCCGGAAGGACTTTCTACCAATGAGTTCTATCCCAATGGAATCTCAACATCTTTGCCGTTCGATGTGCAGCTTGAGATGATCCATTGCATCCCTGGGCTTGAGAATGCTTATTTATTGCGTCCGGGATATGCAATTGAATATGACTTTTATGACCCGAGAGAGCTTAAGCGCACATTCGAATGTAAGCGAATCGAAAATCTGTATTTTGCTGGACAGATTAACGGAACAACTGGCTACGAAGAAGCTGCAGCTCAGGGGTTATTGGCTGGTATTAACGCTGCTGCCAGAGCTCTTGGGAAAGAAGAATGGACTCCACGTCGCGATGAGGCTTATCTGGGCGTAATGATAGATGATCTTACGACGCGAGGTGTGACGGAGCCGTATCGTATGTTTACAAGTCGTGCAGAGTATCGCCTGAGCTTGCGAGAAGATAATGCGGATGCTCGATTGGCTGAAACGGCTCACAAATTGGGAGTGTTAGGCGATGAGAAATATGCTCGATACATGCAGAAACAAGAAGCCATAGAGAAGGAATTGTCAAGATTAAAGAGTACTTGGGTTAATCCGAAAATTATTGAAGCGGCAGAAGCGGAACGTGTATTGGGTACGAGCATTGAACGAGAATATAACTTAGCAGCTTTGTTGTCTCGTCCAGAAGTAAATTACAACACCTTAATGTCTTTGAAAAAGAATAATGGAGAGTTAGTAAATTCAACTTCGTTGAGGGATGGAGATCAAATTGAACAGATTGAAATTGCGCTGAAGTACCAAGGGTATATTGAACGACAAAAAGAGGAAGTTAAAAAGACGCTGGCTCATGAAACGATGCCTCTTCCTGAGGACTTGGATTATGACAAGGTGATTGGTTTGTCTTTCGAGGTTCGGCAAAAGTTGAAAGCCATAAAACCAGAAACACTTGGGCAAGCATCAAGAATTTCTGGAGTGACACCTGCTGCGGTGTCTTTGTTGCTTGTGTACTTGAAACGTCTCAAGTGGGGGAATGAATCGTGAGTGTTGAATTTAACGCTGTAGAAATTCAAGAAAAAGTTCGCGATGAAATAGGATTGGTGCTTACGCAGGATCAAGCTGAACGATTGGCTTTATTTGCCTCTTTGCTATTGAAATGGAATAAGGCATACAACCTGACAAGTATTAGAAATCCAGAAGAAGTTGTTCGACTTCACATCGCAGATTCATTGACGCTTGTACAGAATTTTGATGAATTGGCGGGAACAGCGAAATGCGTATTGGATGTAGGAAGCGGTGGTGGTTTGCCTGCTATTCCTTTAGCAATCATGCGTCCTGATTTAGATATCACCATGGTTGATGCTGTTCAAAAGAAAACTATTTTTCAGCGACAAGCATGTCTAACCTGTCATCTTTCGAATGCGAAGGCACTTCATGCTCGTATCGAAAGTTTGAGTGGACGGAAATACGACGTCATCACCAGTCGAGCATTTGCTTCTTTAAAAGATATGGTCGCTCTTACTCGAAGTCTTTTGTCTGATAATGGACGATGGTTGGCAATGAAGGGGAAGTTGCCGGAAGAGGAAATCAAAGATTTGCCCAACGATGTAGAAGTTGAAAAACAGGTTCGTTTAACTTTAGGAAAAGGCGAAATTGATCGTGTTTTAATTGTCCTCAAGCGTAAGGATTGTGGGGAAGTTTAGATTTGAGGTGATTTAAATGCATTGTTAGGGTCTATCAAAAAATATCCTTTGAAATCAACGCAATAAATCAATGAACTATTGTTTTGACTGATATTGGATGCATTTTTTTGATGACGATGTCATGGAGTGGCTATGTTTGAGTCTGAAATTGCGAGTTTATACGCTGCCACCATCATGGTTTTCGCGGCGTTGGTGCCTGTGCTCAATCCCTTTGGCGGAGCAATGTTTTTTTTAACACTGACAAATGGAGTGGATCCTCATGTTCGCGGAACCATGGCGAATCAGATTGGGCTGTACTCTTTGATCGTTTTGTTGGTGTGTCTTTTTGCGGGAAACCTGATTCTTAATTTCTTTGGTATTTCGATTGGTGTGCTCAGAATGGCTGGTGGCATTGTTCTTTTTAGCGCAGGCTGGCAGGCTCTGAACGCTCCACCTCAAGATGACGGAGCCCCGACTGGTCAGCCCAAGAGCGCTCGCATGTTGTCAACAATGGCCTTTTACCCCTTTACTCTTCCTTTGACCACTGGCCCCGGTGCAATCTCTGTTGCTGTTGCTTTAGGTGCAACTCCAAATGAAAACATAGGTCAGCTGCTTGGAACAGTTCTTGGAATTGCGTTGAGTATTTTGTTGGTTTGGATCTGCTATCGATACTGTGATCGTATTACTAGGGCTGTTGGTGCTGCGGGGGCAGATGCGCTAGCCAGAATTTTTTCCTTTATTTTGATTTGTTTGGGCGTCTCCACATTTTGGACTGGATTTTCGGAGCTGTGGATGCAGCTGCCAAAAAGCTGACGCTCGACTGAGATTACGGAGTACAAAACAAGATGGCATATATC
>DXSO01000065.1:884-9361 GCA_019410445.1 Sutterella sp. | reverse complement strand
CGGCCATGGCTCGAGCCTGCTGCTCGAACTGACTGGTGACGGCCGCTTCGATGGTGACGTGACCGGAGTTGTGCGGACGAGGTGCCATTTCATTGGCCGCAACGGAACCGTCGGTGAGTACGAAAAATTCGATGCACAAAACGCCTTTGTACTGCAGAGTTTCGGCAATACGGGCGGCGTATTCGCGAACCTGACGGCTGATCTCATCGCTGACGCGCGCCGGAAAGACGGTCGTTGCAAGAATGCCGTTGCGGTGGACATTCTCAAAGAGCGGATAGGTGACGGTTTCTCCAGTCAGAGAGCGGACAACGATGACCGAAACTTCTTTGGCAAGAGAAAGCTTCTTTTCGAGAATGCACACGCGATTGCCGAGTTCTTCAAAGGCGGCTTTGGTCTCGGCAACGTTGTTGACGCTGCGCTGACCTTTTCCGTCGTAACCCATGCGGGCCGTCTTCAAAATTGCCGGAAAAAGGGAGGGATCGACATGATCGGCGTCGTCAGCCGACAAAAGCGCGGCATGAGGCGCTACGGGAACGCCCGCGACACTTTCCAAGAACGTTTTTTCATCAAGACGATCTTGTGCAATGGCCACGGATTGAGAACCCGGAGCTGTGACACAGGCATCGCCCGCAGCCAGAGCGGAAAGCACCTCTGCGGGAACGTTTTCGAATTCGGTCGTAACCGCTGCCGTTGTTTGACGCAGTTCTTCGATGGCTTTTTTGTCCGTGTAGGCGGCGTCGATGTGATAGGCACTGACCTCACTGGCCGGGCACTGACCTTTTTCGAGAACCTTGACTTTGTAGCCCATGCTTGCGGCGGCTTGGGCAAACATACGGCCGAGCTGGCCGCCGCCGAGAAGTCCGAGAACGGAGCCGGGAGGAAGAGGGAATTTGGCTTGCATACAAACGAGGCAGAGATAGGATGAAACTAAACGGCAGGCAACGTCATGTTGCGGGCTTTTTCGTTCTGGGCCTTGCGGAAGGCCTCAAGCTTGGCATAGAGCGACTCGTCGGTGACGGCAAGAATACTCACTGCGTACAAGGCGGCGTTGGCTGCGCCGGCTTCGCCAATGGCAAACGTAGCGACCGGAACGCCCTTGGGCATTTGCACGATGGACAAGAGACTGTCTTCCCCGCGCAGATACTTGGAGGGAACGGGGACACCCAGCACAGGCACGACGCATTTGGCGGCGATCATGCCGGGCAAGTGGGCCGCACCGCCGGCACCGGCAATGATGCACTGAATGCCGCGCTGTTTGGCAGTTTCGGCATAGGCGAACATTTCGTCGGGCATACGGTGGGCGCTGACGACACGCGCTTCATAGGGAACGCCCATCTCTTTGAGGATAAGGGCGGCATTCTGCATCACGGCCCAGTCCGAATCCGAGCCCATTACGATGCCCACGACGGGCTTTTGCGCATTGATTTCAGTCATGTCAAAACTTTTTATTAAAAAGCAAAGGTGCGCTCAGACACATCAATGCCCGGGCGCACGCTTCTATGGCTGAGATTTTCTGGAAAAACCTCAGCTTCGGGGAAAATTATTCAACGTCTTTTCCGGAGAGCTTCACCAGAGCTTCACGGTACTTGGCGGCCGTTTTTTCGATGATTTCGGCCGGAGGCACCGGAGCCGGAGGCGTCTTGTCCCACGTCTGGGTTTCGAGCCAGTCGCGGATGAACTGCTTGTCGTAGGAAGGAGGCGAAATACCGACGTCGTAGCTTTCTGCCGGCCAGAAGCGGGAGCTGTCGGGCGTGAGCACTTCATCCATCAGGCAGACCTGACCGTTTTCATCCAAACCGAACTCAAACTTGGTGTCGGCAATGATGATGCCGCGAGTCGCGGCAAAGTCTGCTGCCTTCTTGTAGAGCGAGATCGTGAGATCACGCAGCTGTGTGGCGATGGACTCACCGTAGAGTTCCACCACTTTTTCAAAGCTGATGTTTTCGTCGTGCGTGCCGACTTCGGCCTTGGCGGCAGGCGTGAAAATCGGTTCGGGCAGCTTCTGAGCCTGCTTGAGGCCTTCGGGAAGCTTGACGCCGCAGACGCTGCCGGTGGCCTGATAGTCCTTCCAGCCGCCGCCGATGATGTAGCCGCGTGCGACGCACTCGATCAGAATCGGCTTGAGGCGCTTGACGACCATGGCGCGACCGCGCACTTGTTCGCGTTCATCTTCGGCAACCACCGTTTCAGGATCAATGCCGGTGAGCTGCGTGGGCATGCCCTCGGCGAGCTTTTCAAACCAGAAATTGGTCAAAGCCGTCAGAACTTTGCCCTTATTGGGGATCGGTACGGAAAGAATCACGTCAAAGGCGCTGATGCGGTCGGTGGCAATCATCAAGAGCTTGTCTTCGCCGACGGCGTAACACTCGCGGACTTTGCCGCGGTACACCAAGGGAAGGCTCTTGATGGAGGTTTGCATGATATCGGGCATGTCCGATTGTCTCCATCAAGGAAAAAAGTTGTCGACGCACGGTGATCGCGAGCTTGGCGAGCTGGAACCCATGCCCAAGCCCCGTGAAAAAACCGCACTTAAGCTGCCTAATTTTAAGCGCAAAGCGCCCGCAGCGTTCAATTTCATGTTCTTTTTTGTGCTCAAGCTCCCAATCAAGAGTCCGATATTGCAGCCGACAGGCGTGCTGTGCGCGGCTTTCAGGGTTGAACCGCTGTTGAAAAAGAGTGTGCGAGAAGAGCTCAAAGAGCAAGCTTGCCCGACATCTCTGCATAAAACTCTTTAGGAGAAATTCAATAAAGAATTTGGGATAAATCAGCTTTCCTGCAATTAGCGTTTAGAAACAAGAGGCAGAAACAGATCGCAAACGCCGACAGTCCGATAGATTAAAAGAACGCGCCTTCGGTATACGACCGGAACAAGACAATAGAGAAGCGGGGACGAGGGTGCAAGACAAGATTTGATAAAGGGAGACATACATCATGGCAAGTTCGCAAGCCATGCGGCAGGAAGCGGCCGCAAAAGGCCTGTATCGCCCTGAAGCCGAGCACGATGCCTGCGGCGTTGGTTTCGTGGTCAACATCAAGGGGTGCGTGTCACACAAGGTTATCGACGACGCGCTGTTGATTCTTCAAAACCTTGATCACCGCGGCGCGGTTGGCGCGGATCCTCTGTGCGGCGACGGTGCCGGCATCATGATTCAGATACCGGACGCGTTTTATCGCGAAGAAATGGCTCGTGCGGGGGTGAAGCTGCCGGCTCCGGGTGATTACGGCGTGGGCATGATTTTTCTGCCTCGAGAGCCGGCGTCTCGTCAGGCCTGCGAACAGGAACTCGAACGCATGGTCAAGAAGGAAGGGCAGGTTGTGCTCGGCTGGCGTGACGTTCCGGTTGATCACGACATGCCCATGAGTCCGACGGTCAGGGAGTCTGAGCCGGTTATCCGACAGATTTTCATCGGACGCGGCCCGGATGTGATGGTGCAGGATGCGTTGGAACGCAAGCTTTATGTCATCCGAAAGAGAGCTTCGCACCGTATTCGCTCGCTTGAGCTCAAACACGGCTCCGAATACTTCGTCCCCTCAATGAGTACGCGAACCGTGGTTTACAAGGGGCTGCTGTTGGCCGATCAGGTCGGACGCTACTACCGTGATCTACAGAATCCGGCATGCAAAAGCGCCATTGCCGTTGTGCACCAGCGCTTCTCAACCAATACCTTCCCGGCATGGGCGCTTGCTCATCCGTATCGCTATCTCGCGCACAACGGTGAGATTAATACGGTCAAAGGAAACTACAACTGGATTTGTGCGCGCGAAAACGTCTGGAAGTCCCCCGTGTTGGGCGAAGATGTCAAAAAGCTCGTGCCGCTTATCTATGAAGGGCAATCGGATACGGCCAGTCTGGACAATGCCGTCGAACTTCTGGTGATGGCGGGATATTCACTGCCTCAGGCCATGATGATGCTTGTGCCGGAAGCTTGGGAGAAGGCCGATACGATGGACGCCGACCGTCAGGCTTTTTATGCGTACCATGCTCCGATGATGGAGGCTTGGGATGGTCCGGCAGCTCTTGTTTTTACCAACGGCGTTCAGATTGGCGCCATGCTCGATCGCAATGGCTTGAGACCGGCTCGCTACATTGAAACCGATGATGACACTGTCGTGTTGGCTTCCGAAGTGGGGGTGCTGCCGATTCCGGAAAGCCGTATTCGCCGCAAATGGCGCATTGAGCCGGGCAAGATGCTGCTCATCGATACCGTTCAGGGGCGAATCATTTCCGATGAGGAGATCAAAAATCAGGTGGCTCTCGACAAGCCCTATCGAGAATGGGTGGAACGACTCAATTTGCGCTTGGCTGATTTAAACGACGAAGAGCAAGAAAACGAACTCCCGGTTATCGACAACGAGCGCCTAGGGGAACTGCAGCGCGTTTTCGGTATGACGCAGGAAGACATTGATGTCGTGCTTTTACCGATGGCGCATAAGGCGATGGAGCCGACCGGCTCCATGGGCAACGATGCGGCGCTTCCCGTTTTGTCCAAGAAAACGAAATCGTTTTTCTCCTACTTCAAGCAATTGTTCGCTCAGGTGACCAATCCGCCGATTGATCCGATCCGCGAAGAGCTGGTCACCAGTTTGGTGAGCTATATCGGTCCCAAACCCAACCTGCTTGATGTCAACAACGTCAATCCGCCGCGCCGAATCGAGTTGCTGCAGCCCGTGCTTGTGGAAGGCGACATGGCCAAGCTGCGCTCCATTGATGCGCATACTGCAGGAAAATTCCGCAGTTATGAAATTGACATCACGTATCCGGTGGAATGGGGCAGTGACGGTGTCGAGGCTCATCTGGCCGGTCTTTGTGCTCAGGCAGTCGATGCCATTGGCGAGGGCTACAACATTCTCATTCTGAGTGATGAAAAAGTTGGACGAGATCGTGTCGCCGTGCCGGTTTTGCTCGCAGTCAGTGCGATGCATCAGCATTTGATTCAGGAGGGACTGCGCACCAACGTGGGGTTGGTTGTCAATTCCGGAGCCGTATTTGAGACGCACGATTTTGCGCTGCTGTTGGGGTACGGCGCCGAAGCCGTTCATCCCTACCTGAGCCTTGCGCTGCTGCGCAAGATTGCCCCGCTGTCGGGACTTTCTCCCGATGAGGCCGTTGCCCACTACGTCAAGGCAATCGGTAAAGGACTCACCAAAGTGATGGCCAAAATGGGCATCTGCACTCTGATGAGTTATCGTGGCGCACGCATTTTTGAGGCGATCGGTCTGAGAAGCGAGTTTGTTGACAGTTACTTCCATGGTACCGCCAGTCAAATTGAGGGCATCGGTATCTTCGAAGTGATGCGGGAGGCTGTTGCGCGTCATGCTCAGGCCTATGCCGAACGAGCTCCCAGCAAAGAGGAATTGCCGACGGGAGGCGAGTACGCTTGGCGAGCCGACGGCGAAGAGCATATGTGGACGCCGCAGGCGATCGTCAAGCTGCAGAAGGCGGCGCGTCAGAAAAATTACCGTACCTACAAGGAGTACGCCGCGATCATCAACGATCAGAGTCGACGTCAGATGACTTTGCGCGGTTTGCTGCGGTTTAAGACGGAAGCTTGTACGCCGGTGCCGATTGAAGAAGTTGAACCCGCAAAGGAAATCGTGCGACGTTTTGCCACGGGCGCGATGAGTATGGGGTCGATTTCAGCGGAAGCGCACGCCACATTGGCCGTTGCGATGAATCGTATCGGCGGCAAGAGCAACACCGGCGAAGGCGGTGAAGATCCGCGGCGGTACGAAGTGGAAATGCAGACCGGACAATCCCCGGTTAAAGCCGGCATGACGGTTGCCGACGTTCTCGGCAATGATCGCATCGTTGCTCGTATTGAACTAGAGGAAGGCGACAGTCTTCGCTCTCGCATCAAGCAGGTCGCGAGCGGTCGATTCGGCGTCACCGAGCAGTATTTGGCCAGCGCCGATCAAATTCAAATTAAGATGGCTCAGGGTGCCAAACCCGGAGAGGGCGGTCAGCTGCCCGGTCACAAAGTGAGCGAATACATCGCGCAGCTGCGCTATTCGGTGCCGGGAGTCGGACTGATTTCGCCGCCTCCGCATCATGACATTTACTCCATCGAGGATCTTGCTCAATTGATCCACGATCTCAAGTGCGCCAACGATAAGGCCGACATTTCCGTCAAGCTTGTCAGTGAAACGGGGGTGGGGACGGTTGCCGCAGGCGTGGCCAAAGCCAAAGCCGACCATATCGTGATTGCCGGACATGACGGTGGAACGGGAGCAAGTCCCATTTCCTCTGTCAAGCATGCCGGCAGCTGTTGGGAAATGGGATTGGCCGAAACGCAGCAAACGCTTGTGGCGAACAACCTGCGCGAGCGCGTGATTCTGCAGGTTGACGGTCAAATCAAAACCGGACGCGATGTTGTCATCGGTGCTCTGCTTGGTGCCGATGAGTTTGGCTTTGCTACGGCTCCGTTGGTTGTCGAAGGCTGCCTGATGATGCGTCAGTGTCACCTCAACACTTGTCCGGTGGGTATTGCCACGCAGGATCCGGAGCTTCGCAAGCGCTTCAAAGGCAAGCCCTCCAGTCTCGTCAATTACTTCTTCTTTGTGGCTGAGGAAGCTCGCGAAATCATGGCCGAGCTCGGCATCCGCCGTTTTGAAGACTTGATTGGCCGCAGTGACTTGCTCGTGCAGCGAACCGATATTGAAAATTGGAAGGCTCAGGGCGTGGATCTGTCGCGTGTGCTGTATCGGGCCGATGTGGATGCATCTTGTCTGCGTCACGGCACGGTTCAGGAGCACGGACTCGAAAAGAGTTTGGATGCCAAGATTTTGGCCGATATTGAAGAAAATCTTCTGGCTGGTGAAAAAATCCGCAGAAGTTATTCGATTGCCAACGTGGATCGCACGGTGGGAACACAGATTGCGCACGCTGTGGTCAAGCGTTACGGGGCCGTCGGTCTGCCGCAGGACACGGTGCATTTGTCTTTCAAGGGAACGGCCGGGCAGTCCTTTGGTGCATTTGCGGTGTCGGGCATGACGCTGGAACTTGAGGGCGTGGCCAATGACTATGTCGGCAAGGGGCTTTCGGGCGGACTGGTCATCGTGCGGGCCAATGCGGATTTCCACGGTGAACCGCATGAAAACATCATTGTCGGCAATACGACTTTGTACGGCGCCACGAGCGGTGAGGCGTATTTCAACGGGGTCGCAGGCGAGCGATTTGCCGTGCGTCTTTCCGGAGCCAGCGCCGTTGTGGAAGGAACGGGCGATCACGGTTGTGAGTACATGACGGGAGGCACCGTTGTAGTGCTTGGCAAAACGGGCCGCAATTTTGCCTCGGGCATGTCTGGCGGCGTGGCTTACGTCTTTGATGCCGAGGGCGATTTTGAATCACGCTGCAATACGTCCATGGTGATGCTTGAACGCGTCGTCGGCAGCAGCGAGCAAAAGCGCACGAGCGATGCCCGTTCGTGGCATATGGGACAGACGGATGAGGAACTGTTAAAGAGTTTGATTCAGCGACACGCCTCCTATACCGGATCCAAGCGTGCGGCAGAACTTCTGGCGCATTGGACGAGTGCTCGAACTCGTTTTGTGAAGGTAATGCCGATGCAGTACAAGCAAGCGCTTTTGGCTTTGGCCGCTTGATGATCGGGAGAGGGAAAGGATATGACGACAGAAAAGAGCAAACAACCGACTCAACTCAAGCGCATCGAATTCGGGCATCAACCCGTGAGCGAACGCATCAAGCATTTCGGCGACTTTACGCTGCCGCTTGATGACGAGCAGATTCACGCACAGTCTCTGCGCTGCCTGCACTGCGGAACGCCCTACTGCTCTTCGAGCTGTCCGCTGCATAACCGACCGGTTGATTTCAATCGTTTGGTGCGAGACGGGCGCTGGCGTGCGGCGTGGGAGTGCTTGAACGCCACCAATAGTTTTCCGGAGTTCACAAGTCGAGTGTGTCCGGCTTTGTGCGAGGCGGGCTGTACTCAGTACTACCTCGAAGACGCGGCTGTCGGCATCAAGACGATTGAGCGTGCGGTGATTGACCGCGCTTGGTTATCCGGTTGGGTTAAACCAATGAAGCCTCGTGTCAAGACCGGTAAAAGCGTTGCGGTGGTGGGATCCGGACCGGCTGGTTTGGCCTGTGCTCAACGACTGGCCAGAGCCGGGCATAAGGTGACGGTTTTCGAAAAGAATGCGCTTGCCGGCGGTTTGCTGCGATACGGAATTCCGGACTTTAAGTTGCCCAAGGATCTCATTGATCGACGAATTGAGCAGATGAAGGCCGAAGGCGTGAGTTTTAAGCTTGCGACTGCCGTTGCAGCGAAGTCCTTTGCAGAAGGCGTGCATTCTCAGGCTCAAAAGACGGTAACAGCTGAAAAACTCAAGCGTGACTACGATGCCGTGGTTCTTGCCTGCGGCTCCGAAGTTCCTCGGAATTTGTCCGTGCCGGGGCGAAACGGCGAGGGAGTGTATTTTGCGCTTGATTTGTTGATTGGTCAGAATCGTGTCGTTGG
>DXSO01000065.1:0-874 GCA_019410445.1 Sutterella sp. | reverse complement strand
GTGCCGGGCATGATGTGGCGGTCATCGGCGGCGGCGATACCGGCAGTGACTGCGTGGGTATCGCTCGACGGCAGGGTGCGGGCCGCATTTATCAGATCGACATCGGAGCCTGCCCTCCGGAGCAGGAGGACAAGGAGGCGACCTGGCCTGAATGGCCGCGCAAACTGCGTACGTCAAGCTCTCACGAGGAAGGCTGTGAGCGTCTTTGGGAAACGTCAACCAAGGAAATTCTTCTCAACGAAGCCGGTCAGGTACGTGCGCTGCACTGCGTGAAGGTGAAGTATGACGTTCAGACACGCCGGTTTGAAGAGGTAGAAGGGTCGGATTTTGAAATTCCTGTCGGACGAGTCTTTCTGGCGATGGGTTTTATGCATCCTGATGCGGCGATTCTGCAGGCTTTCGGCGTGCAGACCGATACGCGGGGAAATGCATTGGCGCAGACAGAATCTTCCAAGGATCCCTTCGCCACTTCCGTCAAGGGCGTATTTGCATGCGGAGACACGCGCAGCGGTCAGTCGTTGGTGGTGCGAGCCATGAGCGAGGGACGTCGGTGTGCGCGCGCCGTGGATACGTATTTGATGGGAACGAGCGATCTGGACGCGTTTGAGTCTTGAGATAAAAGAGCGCCGCTGAGTTTTTCAGCGGCGCTGTTGAAAACCGGTATTCAAGGGGTTGTCAGAGGACTTGCAAAGGCATCCCAGAGAAGCACGCACCAGGAAAACAGGCAAAAAATCAACGCAAAGAGCACGGCACAGCTGCCGGCGTCCTTGGCGTATTTGCTCATGGGGTGAATTTCCGGGCCAATACGGTCAATGGCGGCTTCAATGGCGGAATTGAGCAGTTCGGTGACGAGCAGAAACACCAGGGCAAAGAG
>DXSO01000064.1:3754-9418 GCA_019410445.1 Sutterella sp. | reverse complement strand
GGGCGGACAGTGGACTTTCACCACACAATCACACGTGCGCTGCCGGGCGCACCATGAGAAAAGCACTCGGCAGCGCAAACCGCACGAGTGCTTGAAGAGAGTCCAGATCGTCGGAGCCGACGGTTTTTTCATGACGACCGTACGGCTCCAGCAATCCTTGCCGATAGTTATTCCTCGACGATGGTCTTCACTTCCACGCCGTACTTATCTTTGACGGTGGTGTGGATGTTGAGAAGCACCATCCAGCGGCGAAGGACGCCCACGATCACGAAGAGCATGAGGCACATCACGAGCGCCGAGAGGAAGGCCAGCAGATACTGACCAGACGGCAGATACTGATTGATGATCAGCCAAATACCGGCCCAGAAAGTGATGAAAGTCATCAGAATGCCGGGCGCACCAGTCGTCCACGCATACTTGACATGATTCATGCGGATGATGACGGTCGTACCGATCAGAAGCGTCACAGAGGCAAGCAGCTGATTGCAGATACCGAAGAGCGGCCAGATCGAACCGATGTCTCCCGAGTAGACGAGGTAGCCCCATGCGCCGGTAAAGACCGCAGAGGTGATGATGATGCCGGGCCACCAATCCTTATCAGCGAAGCGCGGCCAAACCTTACCCACCATCTCCTGCAGGAAGAAGCGGCCCACACGGGTGCCGGCATCCACTGCAGTCAGAATGAACACGGCTTCAAACATGATGGCGAAGTGATACCAATAGGCCATCAGGCTTTCCATAGCCGGGATCTTCGAGAAGATGTGAGCCATGCCGACGGCGAGCGACACAGAGCCGCCCGGACGGTGCATCAGGTTTTCCTGAACCTCTGCTTCAAGCGTCGGGAGTTCAACAACATCCATGCCGAGCTTGGCAAACTTTTCTGCCGGAGCATTGATGGCGAAGTAGTCGGCCGGAACGAGCACGCAGGCAGCAACGAGCGCCATGACGGCCACGAAGCCCTCCATCAGCATTGCGCCGTACCCGACAAACAGAACATCCTTTTCATTGTTGATCATCTTCGGCGTCGTGCCCGTGCCGATAGTGGCATGGAAGCCCGAAAGCGCACCGCAGGCGATGGTAATGAAGAGGAACGGAATAACCGGACCGCCGATGATCGGGCCGCCGCCGTGGATGAATTCCGTAATGGCCGGCATGTGGAACGTAGGCATCACGAAGGCGATGCCGATGGCCAGCGCGCCGATCGTGCCGATCTTCAGGAAGGTGGAGAGGTAATCGCGCGGAAGGAGCAGGAGCCACACCGGCAGAACCGAAGCGAGGAAACCGTAAGCCGGGATGATGAGGCTCATCTCAGGCTTATCGATGTCGAGCCATCCGAAGTACTCGGGGTGCGAGGCAACCCACGGGCCCGAAAGGATGCAGAGGAAGAGCAGTACGACGCCCATGATGGTCGCGCCGCGCACGTCGCCCTTACGCCAAACCTGCATGTAAAGCCCCATCAAAACGGCGATAGGAATCGTGCAGAAGACGGTGTAGGTCGACCAGAGCGAATTGTGCATCGCGTTCACGACAGCAATCGAAAGACCTGCCAGCGTGAGCAGCAAAATGGCCAGCACAGCCCACGCAGCAACGCGGCCCGTAGTGGTGTCAATTTCCTGCGAAGCGATGTAGGCCAGAGACTTCCCGCGGTGGCGAACCGAGCAGAAAAGCACGACCATGTCGTGCACGCCGCCGGCCAGCACGCAGCCGATCAAGATCCAAAGCAGACCAGGCAGATAGCCGAACTGCGCTGCCAGCACCGGACCGAGCAGCGGACCGGCAGCCGCAATGGCGGCAAAGTGATGCCCGAAGAGCACGTATTTATTAGTGGGGACGTAGTCTTTGCCGTCCTCAAAGCGGTTTGCAGGGGTTTCGCGCGCCGCATTGATGTTGAGCACCTTTTGCGCCACCCACAAACCGTAGAAACGGTATGCGATGGCAAAGATGCACAGCGCCGCAAATACGATGGTGATTGCATTCACCCCGTTTAGCGATTCCATGACGATCTTCCTTAAGTGGGTTGATGATGCGTTGGAATTGCCTTGGATCTTGATGTCCCTTAAAACCTAAGTCGAGCCATCCTTTGCGGGTGTTCGTGCCTCTGCTTACTCAGAGCTTGATTGTGTTTGCTCAGGTCTTCGGTGATTTCCAACTTCTAACGAGTGTATCGATAGAATCCGGCATAGGGAAACCGACTTTTACAAAGTCAACATCAACATTTGATCAGACGCTGATATCTAAGGGTTATCGAGCATTTAGGATAAATGACTAGTTCATTTGACCTAAATTTCTACTCAGAAGGTGGGTCTATAAGGCGCGGAGAGCTCCAAAGACTTACGGGAACCCGAGAAGACGCCGGACCAGGCGATCATCAGTGTGATGTATTCCGCCGGACTCATCTTTGTGCCGCTGCGCGCGAGTTCCTCCTGCTGCTCAGTGAGCAGTTTGAGCGATGTGAGATACGCATCCAACGTACGGCGCACCACCGCTTCATCATCGACGTTCTCGAAAACGTCATGTCCGGCATAGGCACAAACCGCTTCTCGAAGATTTTTCGTCAGTGCACTCCCCGCCCAGCCGTTCGGCGCAACACGATCATCGCCGCCCTGTCCGAGGAAGAGGTTCGCGATGTCGTCGAAAAACTCTTCAGCCTGCTCGGCCGCATCTTTGCAGTCATCCGACTCCGGTGCATTGGCTTCAAGCCAATCACGCTGCATGGAAGCGATGCCGAGTTCTTCGAGCATCAGGAAGACGGTGCTCTGGTCGGTCAAATCAGCGGGACCATGCGGTTGGGTTTCTTTGGCAGCGGGAAATTGTTCCATCGCACAGCTCTCTAAGATTTATTGGCGGACTTTTTGGAATACCGGACCGACTTCCAGCCTATCGTCCGGCAAGGCTTTTTCTGGAAGAGCCGAGGCAAGATTTTAGCCTCGAGCCGTTTGCAAGGACCTTAAGAAAAGGCTTTTCTCAGTTCATTGGTTCAAACCAATCTTTTGGAAGCGCCAGCACGTCAATGCCTTCGGCGCGCAGTTCCGCTTCCTCTCGCGGCGTGCATTTCCCGCGTACGGATTCGCATGCAGCAGCTCCGCTCGCCATTGCACGCACCGTTTCCGGAAAACCCTCGCCGACATCGCGGGCTTTCATGGCGGCATGACGCAGTGCCGTCAGCAGTTCAGAAAGAGACGCAGCAGGAGCCGCGGATTGGGAAGAAGCGGAGGCTTCTGCCGCTTTCACTGCAGGAGCACTCGGCAATCTTGAAAGAACCAATGAGCCGCAGACCGGGCATGCGCTTGGGCCGACATCCTCTTCCGAACGCAACCATGCCTCAAACACGTGATGGTTTTCACAGCGATAATCAAAGATCTTCAATGACATGCTGATCAGCTCCGAAAACACAAGACGGGAAATTTCAACTTTCGCCGTCTTTTTTATTCAGTCACTCGTGACAAACCTTTCGTTCTTTGGTATATTCCTGCTTCTCGGTTTCGGGCACCTGCCCAACCTGCAGCAAAGCCTTCACCACGGCGCTGCAACTCACAGCCGAGCACATCATGGAAGGATGGCAGAGTGGTTGATTGTACCGCCCTGGAAAGGCGGCATACGGAAATTCCGTATCGAGGGTTCGAATCCCTCTCCTTCCGCCAAATCTCAATCCGATGCTGTTTCATGCAGCATCGGATTTTTTATTTTCTTCAGAATAATCAAGCGATCACCGCCTCACTTTGTCTCCTTGAGTCTCAGCAGATCGCATTCGCATTGGTGGGTGTTTTGGTGGGCAAGTACAATGACCTTAATGTTTTTGGTGGGTACTCGCTATGCCAAAGATCGTCAAGCAACTTTCCGATCTCCAAGTTCGCTCTCTGAAGAATGATGGAGTGTTCGCCATAGGTGGTGTTATTGGGTTGTGCGTACGCGTGCAATCACAACAAAAAACATTCATCCTTCGGTATTCATGCAATGGACGTCGACGCGAAATTTCCATTGGTCACTATCCTGTAACTAGTCTTGCTGATGCACGAGATAAAGCCGCTGACTATCGGCGCCTTATCACGAATAACATTGATCCGATTGACTGGAAACGTGAACAGAAGGAGTTGGCAGAGGAGGAACGATCTAAAAAATTTCTGGCTGAACTGACATTCAGACAACTTGCCGAGTGGTTTGTTGATGCGCAGTCCACAGATTGGAAGGAAAAAGATAAAGACCTACTGCTTGGGCGTCTTGGGAAGCACATTCTCCCAATAATTGGTACCAAGGAAGTAAACGCATTAACCACAAACGATATTGCTGAGGTGCTAATTCCGCTTTGGCAAGAACACCATGCGCTGACCTCTAAACTACGTCAAATCATCCGGCAAGTAATTAACTGGGGAAAAGCAAAAGGCTTTGTTACTGTAGAAAATCCTGTTGATACTCAAGTTCTTAAACATCTATTGCCAAAATACAAGAAGATGAAGGACTCACATCACGGCATGCTTCCCGTGCGTGACGTTCCACGGTTTATGGCAGATCTTCATAAACGACCCAGCATATCTGCACGGTGCTTGGAATTCTCAATCCTGACTGCTGTTCGCTCAGGTAATGCCAGATTTGCCAAATGGGAAGAAATTGACTTCAAGCGCAAAGTTTGGATTATCCCTAGTGAAAAAATGAAAGTAGCGTTGAATGGTGACCATGAAGTACCTCTTAGCAAACAAGCTATCAATTTGCTGAAATCGTTGCAAACTCAATCCTTACCTACTAAATATGTGTTTGCCTCTCCCATTGGCCTTGCACCTCTTTCGGATATGTCTCTACGCAGTGTCACTCTTAAGATGCACACTGAGTCACTTCTGAGCGGAGGAAAGGGATATTTCGATCCTAACCAAGTTACCCGTACGGGGAGACCTGCTATTGCAACGCCACATGGCATCGCACGTGCGTCTTTCCGTACGTGGGCGCAAGATGATGAGCTGGGAAATCATCGTCTTTTTTCCGACAAAATCGCGGAGTTATGCTTGCATCATAAGATTAGCGACGCGTACAACGGTGCTTACGAACGCAATCAAGCAATGAAGAGCCGCGCAGAGATGATGGAAGCGTGGGGAATGTATTGTGCTTCTGAATGGGAGGAATAAATGAAGATAATAAACCTTTCTCAAAAAGAGCGGGCAAGACTAATTGTAGAAAAAGAATGGACTATCGAAAATGCAGCATATTATTTTTGCAATGTCAAAAATAAAATCTTATACGGCATTCATGATAGTACCGAGCCTTCTACGCAATATGTTGAAATACAACCCACAATTGAGGGACTGATTAATGAAATGATTAAATTCTTTCAAACAAAATCACTTGAAAATGCCACCCCCTTGCAAAAGGTGTATATACAATGTCGCAGATTAATTCTTCAACAATATCAACTTGGTAAAATGATCTACACTAAAGATCCACCAATAAAACAAATTATAGAAGAATTTGAGCCGATCATAATCACAAGGTATTCATCAATTGATGTATTTCAGATTATTGTTTGGGGCATCAATCATTACAGCAAAAATCAGGAAAAATTACCAGCAATCATTAATGAATACAGTCTTCAAAAATTAATATATTTAAGTGATAATTATGAAAAATTAGAAACTGAAAATAAAAAATATAGGAACGATCTAGCCAAAATTAAAAGCA
>DXSO01000064.1:0-3744 GCA_019410445.1 Sutterella sp. | reverse complement strand
AGTTAGAAGATTCTAAACAAAATCAACCTTTCTCTGACAAGGTTTACGAACAATGCAAATTTTTAAGTGTGAGAGGGGTGCGACTTGATCTTTGGATTTGCCTTTTTTACAAGAGTTATAAATTATTTTGGAAGGAAGCATTAACCCCATTACCACTTCCACCTGTAAAAAGTGTTGAAGAACAGGAAGCAAGGGATAAAGAAGAAGAGAATAAAATCAAAACTATTAGAAGTTGGTTTGATAGTAAAGGTTGTTTTAAAGAATTGAATATTGGGCACATCCCTCAAGATATAAAAGGTATGCTTAGCCCTAAAAATAAGGGAGGAAGAACTGTAGGATCTAAGAATTTAAAAGGTAGAAAGAAATAGTTTGGTGTGATATTGTATTTAAAACATCGGGAATAAAAACTTTTATAACTTGCGATGCTTTCATCAATATTAAATGCGATGATGAAATATTTTACGATATTTCAAGCAATAGTGACATTCTATTAGGTAGTAGCATCTATATTCATTTTTTGAACGTTCTCAAATAGCTATCCAAGTCACTCCAGATTTGAGATTTGAGAGCTTGTTTCAAGTATTCGAGCCCAAAAAAGGTATGTATAGGTTTTTTTGTTAGGGTTTTTCCTAGACAAGATGCTCGCTCCTCTTATCACGGGCACCATACCTCTATCAATCAAGTAAAAGCGCTCATCAAGTCACGAATAACATCAGTGACTCTTTTTTTTCAGCCGATCTCCACTACAAACTTGTCTCGTGAATAACGAACAAGTGCAGGAGATGCGATGCAGAGATCCGTACTTAGAGCTAACGAACTCGCAACAAGTTTGTCGATCAGCAGATCAACACTGTGGCGGTGGTGCAAGAACAAAAGCCACTTTCCTCAACCTCGAAAGATTTCGCAGGGTGTGACGGTGTGGTTTGCAGATGAAGTTCAAGAGTGGTTGAACTGTCAAAAGCGAAAGGAGGAGACGGCTATAGCAAAGAGATGAAGGGAGCAAACCCAAAAAAACAAAGCGAGTCACTCCTTCAAATGTTTGACTCGTTCGTTAACTTTATATTGCTGCCCTTCATCCAGGACTGTATCACGGTCACGGATAGGGGTGGCAAAGGAGTGATGACATGAAGTCATTATTCATCACTGCCGAAGAGGCATGTCTTGCTGTCGGGATTGATTTCGACGGTATATACCCGGCACCGGGGAAAAATCATCGTTTGGATATAACGGGGGATCCTCGTGGTAAAGGCGACGCCAACATCTACACTTTCCCTGATGGAAGTGGTGGTTGCGTTACGAATTTCAAAACAAGATCGCAGGGAATTTGGCGTGATGCCCATATTCCTACCGATCAAATCACGATGAACAGCAAGGTTTGTGTCCCAGAGCACGATCCGAGATTAAAAAAGTTGTGGGAAAAAGCTCAACCTGTGAAATCGCACCCTTACTGTGAACGCAAATGCATCAAACCGACAAAAAGGATCCGGCAAGTCTCTTGTGAAGAAATTCAAGTAATTTTTCGTTGGGCACCGTGGGATTTAACAGAACCGTTGCTCTGCATACCCCTTGTGATCGGAAAACACATGGTCTCGATGCAATTTATCGATGCCAATGGAAACAAAAGGTTCATTAAAGGACATAAGACTACTGGCGCCTATTGGTACGCAAGAACGATTCGTAGTGATAAGCCGTTAGGTATTGCTGAAGGTGTCGCTACAGCAATCAGCGTAGAAACTGTGAATCATTTCCCTGTCGTAGCGGCCATGAGTTGCGGAAACTTGCTTTCTGTTGCAAAACGAATGCGTGATCGATTCCCCACACGTCTTATTTATGTGCTTGCAGATGTTGGTAACGGTGAACAAGAAGCAAACGAAGCTGCTTATAAAATAGGAGCGCAGATTGCTGTGCCGTCATTTACAGATGAAATGAAAAAATCATTTAAAGATGGAACTACATCTGATTTCAATGATTATTATAGAATTATAGGGGTATTAAAATGAGTAAACCTCCATTCGTATTGATCAAAGATATTGCCCAATCCCCTATCAAGCCTGACAAGATCTGCTCACAGGATAAGCAAAGCAAACAACTGAAATTCATTCCTCCTCCGCTTTGTGAAGAGGATGTTTCATTTAAAGAAACGCTCAATAATTGTATTGATCTGTTGAAAAAGTTCGTATGGATGAGTGAATCGGAAGCTATTGTTATTAGTCTGTGGGTAGCCTCAACATGGTTTGTAGATTCTCTTGATCTTGTTCCATATCTGTTAATCACCTCAAAAACTAAAGCTTGTGGGAAAACGAAATTACTGGAATTCTTAGAACGACTTGTACGATTTCCAATTAAAGCTGGAGATTGTACCTCGGCTTCAGTGTTCCGATTGATGGATCAAGGCTCGCCTACTTTACTTATGGATGAAGTCGATCAATATTTGAAAGATCGAGATGGATTTTCTTCAATTTTGAACAATGGCAATACTCGAAGTGGTAAAGTTTTTCGTTCAGCCAGTAATATTAACGGCGGCTTCAGTGATAACGTTAAAACTTATAATTGTTTCGGATTTAAAGCTATTGCTGGAATTAAATCTGAACAGCTCTACGATACATTAACTAGTCGCAGCATTGTTATCTATCTTATGCGCAAACCAGAAAATCTCGCAAATAAGAAACGAATCAAGTTCAAACAACACGAAGAAGAATTCGGTGAGGAAGTGCGGAAATTAACGGATTCAGGAGAAATAGAATTTCCTAACGAATTTAATGATCGACAGATTGACTGCTACGAACCGATATGGGCAATGCTTGAATGTATGGCAGATGGAAATACACAGAGAATATGCAAAAATGCATGTCAAATGTGCTTAACTTCCACCTTATCTCCAGAATTGAGACTATTACACATTGTTTATGAAATAGCAAAAAAGAACAAACAAGACTGGATTACTACGTCAAAACTTATTAAGGAGCTTAACAATATGCCTGATTATATTGAATTAAGTTGCACAAAACTGTCTCGTAATTTAGCAACTTTCGATATAAAACCCAAACAGCTATCGCAGGAAAATAACAAAAGGGGATATTTAACTGTCCAATTAAAACGAGCATGCTCAGGATATAGATAATATATAAGGCGCCCTATAAATTACTTGGGCGCTATATATTTAGCAAAATTAATCATAACTTCCTCCTCATTTAAAGAATCGGAAAATTTAATTTTGAAACTCATAATGTAGTATCGATGATGGAATTTACCCAAATCAGTATAAACAACCATCATGAAAACCTCTAACGGCTCTAACGGGTTTAACGGGTCTTTGAAGACACTCCTCACCTTATCATTTATAGATGTTATTTATTATAAATAACATCTATAAATTAACGATGGTAATAAACGCATGTCGTATTGAGTGCTAGACCCGTTAGACCTGTTAGATCTGTTAGTAGATTAACTTCAACCGATTTTCTATCAAAATGGTAAACTCTTATTTTTTACCGATTCAGAAGAATCACGATTTTATTAAAGCTAAGGTCTACAATCTAAAAAAAGATAGGGATTTTGAGTTACTCTCAACCGATGTAGCTTCCCCAATATTTGATAAGTGCTATGCATCAGAAGATCGTGAAATGATTATTTATGTCGCAAATCCAAGAAAAAAAATTGCTCGATACCTTCTCTGATTTCATACAGGTTGAGGTATATGACGAAGATGATATAAAAACCACCTTGAAAGCATTAAATAGATTG
>DXSO01000063.1 GCA_019410445.1 Sutterella sp. | reverse complement strand
TGTTTGCCGATCCCGTTTTGTGTCCACGGCGAGTCCGACTCGTCTGGGTACCGGACAAACCGCTGCTGACGCTTAATCTGACCGAAGAGGCCGAATAACTCTGTTGCAATATCATCGAGTCGAAAATCATGGGTCGCAAAGAAACAAAAAAGCGCATGGGTGATCTTTTCAATGACGTCATGCTTGAAGACAGTGCCGATTTGATTGCCGGCGTCGACGAGGCGGGGCGCGGTCCTCTGGCCGGTCCCGTGGTGGCAGCTGCCGTCATTCTTGACCCGATGCGCCCGATTGCGGGCTTGCGCGACAGTAAAAAGCTCACCGAGGAAGCGCGGGAGGAGCTTGCGCCGCTCATCAAAGAAAGAGCATTGGATTGGTCGGTTGCCCATGCCACCGTAGAAGAGATCGATGAACTCAATATCCTGCAGGCAACGATGCTCGCCATGAAGCGTGCGGTGGCCGGTCTTACCGTTCGTCCCAACCTGGTGCTTGTCGACGGCAATCGCGTGCCGCATCTTGATATCGCCGTCAATGCCATTATCGGAGGCGACGACAAGGTGGCGGCCATTTCTGCGGCATCCATCATTGCCAAGACCACGCGTGATCAGTGGCTGGTGGAACTCGATCACGAGCACCCTGAATACGGCTTTGCCAAACACAAAGGATACGGCACGCCTGAGCATCTGGCTGCGTTGGAAAAATACGGTCCTCTGCCGGCGCACCGCAAAACATTCGGCCCCGTTAAAAAAGTCATTGAAACCAGAAAGGCGAGGGAAGGTGAGCTTGAACTGACGTAGACCAACGCCTTTAACCTGCTTGGACAACAAAAGCGCCTCGAAGCTGTTTTCGAGGCGCTTTCATTTTCTATGTCAATTTGGATATTGAGCGGCCTTTGTGCCGCTCATCGACACAATCAATCAGAAATAGCGCAGCATGCGCGAAAGCGTGCGAACGCGGCTTTCGACGGTGCTGAGATCGACATATTCGCGGTCGGAATGGAATCCGGCACCGGCCGGAGCAACGCCGTCGACAACGGGCGTACCTGCCTGTGCAATGCGGTTGGCATCCGAGCCGCCGCCGGCATCGACCCACGTGGCCTCATAGCCTTCTTCCTTGGCGGCACGATTGACGATATCCACCAGTTCTTTGCTTGCCGGCGTGAAGGGCATGGCCGGAGACTCGGACGCGCAAACCGCTTCAACCGTAATGCCTTCGCCCCAGTTCTGTTTTGCCAGGTTTTCAATTCCGGCTTTGATTTCGCGGCCGTCTTCGTCATTCCAGAAGCGGGTGTCGATCTGAAGTTCGCACTTGTCGGGTACTGTGTTGCAGACGGAACCGCCCTTGATGACGCCTACGGTGACGCTCGTGCCTTTCTTTTCGAGATCCTGCAGATTGGTAAGCGCGATGGTCAAATGGGCTGCTGCTAAAACGGCCGAGCGTCCGTCCTGCGGATTGTTGCCCGCGTGCGCCGATACGCCGTGTACGGTCACTTTCCAGACAGAACGTCCTTTGCGAGAACGCACGAACGCACCGGAGGCTCGTCCGGGTTCGCAGACGACGGCTCGCTTGCACTTCAGAGCCATTTCCTGCAGCCATGCGTCCGAAGACAGTGAGCTGATCTCTTCGTCCGGGTTGTAGCAGACGGCGATGGCCAAACGATCAAGATCTTCCTTTCGAGCGTTTTTGAGAGCGTGGAAGATGGCAATGACGCCTGCTTTGCAGTCGGCGCAGCCGGGGCCTGTCGCGCGGCCGTTTTCTACCTTGAACGGACGAGCGGCAGCCGTTCCATCAGGAAACACCGTGTCCAGATGAGCATTGAACATAACGTCGAACCTTTCGGCACCGGGCTTGTTCGTGGCAAAAAGCCCTTTGCCGGCCTTGGAACCGAGGTCGACGAGTTCGGTGGAAAAGCCGATGGAATCGTAGTGGCGCTTCATGATGTTCGCCACGGCGGTGACGCCTTCGCAATTGGAGCTTCCGCAATCGAGATTGACAACTTCGGCAAGGTCTTTGAGATAGGTTTCGAGCATTTCAATGGTCCTTATAAATATCCTTGGGTAAAGGAACAAGAATGATTGGATCAGGGTTATTTTTCAATAATATGTCCAAACGCGCCTTGTACCTTGGTTCAATCCACAGCAAGCTCTCCGATAGCGGCAAGGTACTTGTGAGCTTCCAAGGCTGATCGTACGCCAAGCTTTCGACAGGCGTTGGCTCTGTGAATCTTAACCGTGTGTTCTTGAATTCCCAGATCAACTGCAATTACTTTATTAAGTTTGTCATTGGCAACCTGCCGAATAATTTCTTTTTCACGCACAGTAAGAGTTTCAAAGACGTTTTGCATCATATTGAGACGAAACTTCTCTTTGCGCGATGCAATATTTTCCTCAGATAATCGCCTGACAGTCTGACGCAATCGATTGGGGTCGACTGGTTTTTCACAGAAATCTCCCGCACCTTTCTGCAGAGCCATCACTGCCATAGAAATGTCACCGTGACCGGTCAGAAAAATGATCGGCAGATCGATATCTTTCTGCAGCATCACATCCTGCAATTCAAGACCGCTCATTTCTGGCATCCGAACATCAAGAATGACACAGCCCGGGAAACGATTGTCGTCTTTTTCCAGATATTCCAACGCATTTGCATAAGCGACAGCATCTATGCCAGCGACACGAAGCGTAAAGACAATTGAATTGCGAACAGTCTCTTCATCATCAATCACACGTGCCAAAGGCCGAAATCCATATTCAGTTGTTTGCTGATTCATGAATGATTGTCCTTGAACTGTCTTCATTTGCGCTTTTAGCAGCAATATAAAGTGAAACGGATAAACCTCCGGCAGGAAGACGAACAAATTCCAATCGAGCGGCGTGTCGCTCGGCTATGACTCGACTGATGGAAAGGCCTAAACCAAGTCCTTCGATTTTCTCGCTGGCTACAGGGCGGGAGAGCCGTTCGAACTGTTTGTCCGATATCCGAGGACCGTTGTCTTGTACCGTTAATTTCCACTGTGTGCCGCTCAAATCAGCTGCGAGCAACTCGATCAGAATTTCACCTTTGCCGTTCTGATTACGTCTTACAGCCTGCAAAGCATTTTTCAAACAATTGACAACCAGCAGTTCGAGTTCCAGTGCATCGCCTGAAACAAAAGCCGCTGTGGGCAGATTTGAATAAATTCTTACACCAGTAAGATCGCTGCCCGAGCGAAAAGAACCAAAAGCATGCTTGATGATTTCACACAGATTGACAATTTGATGCGCTTTGGTGTTGTTTTTCGCATAGGCTCGAACCCGCTCGACGATACTCGCAACGCGTTCGGCTTGTTTGGCGATTTCTCGAGTGGCTTCATTAATGATTGGGTCTTTGCCGCGATCACTTAAATACAAAGCTAAGCCATCAGCATAATTTATGAGGCTTGCCACAGGCTGCCTCAACTCATGAGCAATCATGCTGGAGATTTCGGAAACAAAACCAGCTCGTTCGAGTTGCGAGAGTCTTTCGCGGTCAATACGAGCCATTTTTTCCAATTCAGATTTTTCATCGAT
This sequence comes from Sutterella sp., assembly GCA_019410445.1. GTDB lineage: Bacteria > Pseudomonadota > Gammaproteobacteria > Burkholderiales > Burkholderiaceae_F > Duodenibacillus. Next base: position 5,934 of record DXSO01000063.1, on the reverse strand, counting down.
TACTTTCACAAGTTTCTTGGTGCGCTGTGCAACCGTGCGGCTTACCAAAAAGCTGTAGAACATGGCGGCAATCAGAAGCAAAACGCCAATCAAAAGTGCGTACTTGTAGCGATCAAGTCGAGCGGAAGATCCTGGTGTGTGCTCTGTTGGACTAAATCCAAGTCGTTCAACAAGATGTCGTGTTTGACTCAAGTTTTCAACAACCGACCAACCGTATCCTGATGTCGAGTCTGCCGACATGGATAAAAGAGCAACGGCAATGCGACGTTTGAGATCGGATGGTAGATCTGCGCGCGATGCGAAGATCAAATCGGGGTACAACTTGGTGGATCTGGCACATGCGAACGAATCATCGTCTTTTCTTCCAATCACTTTTAAAGAGTTGGCTGCGATTACGCCTCGGGAAATCAGACTTTCCAGTTCACAAGTACGCAGAATCCCAAAATCGACTTCTTTGCTGATCACAGCTTCAGCAATAGGCAGGCCTGAGTGGTTTTTGAAATATGTTTTGCCGAAGTAATTTTTAGGGTATTGCGTTACGTTGCTAATTTCACCCAAAGCAACCAGCCAACCGGTAAAAGACTGAGGGCTGGCAGCAGCAGCACGTTTGCTTCTTAAATCTGTGAGGACCTCGATACGAGCATCGTCGGCACGGGCAATAAAAACAGCTCCGGTGGATTGTGATGGATCACGACTCGGTGGGGATTGACGCAAAGCCAGTGCAGTTACACCTGATGGCTCAAGGTAAGAAAAGAAACCGCTGGATATGACAAAAAGGTCAACATCATGTCGTATGACCGCTATATTGAGTTCGAATTTATCGAAAGCAATAATTTCAAATTCAAGCTGAGGAAAGCTTTTGCGCAGGTATGCAAGCGTAGGCTCCATCAGTTTCGTGCGGAATTCAGAAAGATCAGAATAGTGCACTCCGATGCGCAATTTTCTAATAGGCTCGTCTACATGAGTGGCTGCAGCGGAAACAGTCTCATGCGATAAGTCTGCATCTGCAGTGCTGCCTTGAGGTTGGGCAAAAGCAGAGGATTGAACAGCAGCAAGCACACACAAGCACGGCATAAGCACGCTATTTTTAAATACCTGCTGCAAGCGGTATGAAATTGATGAAAAAGAAAATGAACGCATCAAATGCCGTTGCAAAAGATTGGTTTGATTTTTCCAGTTTAGAGTTTCAGTCGAAACTATGCACGAATATTTGGTCTAAGGAGAGAAAATCCGTGAAAACCAAAGTCGGTCGAACATCTGTGGGATTTTCGACCGACTTCATCAGGGTGTGAACGGGAGAAACAATTTTTTAATTGAGGATGATTGTGGTAACGACCATGACGATCAAACCGCCGATCATTGGGATGGCTGTGCGCCGAATCAGTTGGAATGGACTGATTCCAGAACAACCAGCAACAGCAACCACAACTGCAGTAATGGGAGACATATTACGAGCCAGTCCGGTGGATAACTGCATGGGCATAAGCAACAGGATTGTTGATACCCCAAACTGCTGTGCAAAATCAGGCATTAGCGGTGAGAAGGCGTAGAACGGTGCATTGCCCGATCCCATGACTACGGAAGCAACCGAGATGAAAACCACAACAACGATCATGATTGCATAGGCAGGCAACCCCATACTCTTTGTGGCTTCAATCAAATAGTCGATCGTACCGGTTGCAATTAGTCCCTTGGCAAAAAGTTCACCGGCAACAATCAGCGTGATTACCGTTGCAAACTGACGTCCCATGGTGTTGAAGAACTCCATGGCAGTCGTGAGCACTTCTTTTGCAGGTTTGCGGATTAGTTCACAGGTCAAAGCGATCGTAAAAGAAATAAACATCGCTGTGGGCACATCGAGTTTAATGCTCGAAATTACAAATCGATTGAACACAAAAAGCATGATCAGCGGAACCATTGGCAACAAGCCATACCAAGCCGGAGCACCCTTGCTGTCAAGATCATTTTGTTTCGCAACGGTTTCATCGATCTCATTGGCTTTGCTGCCGTCCTTCGCATCAAAATATTTTTGACTGAAATAGTGCAAGACAGCCACGGCGATTGTCGTCACAATTCCAACAGGAAGCTGGTACTCAATGAAGTACGTCATCGTGTCCATGCCAGCAACCTGAGCGGCATAATTGGCAGCGCCAGAAGTCGGACCCATGTCCAGGCAAGACACCGTAATAATTAAAGCTGCTGCGGAAAGGCGGGAAACTCCCAGGCGTACGAGTACTGGATACATCGTCACCATCAAAAGCATCGCCAAACCTGATGCGCTTGGAATAAAAAGATCTGCCAAAGCGCCAACGACATAACTAAGTGCGAGAACCAGATAAGGTGATTTGAAAACACGCAATGGCCGCGAGATATAGTCGGCCATCAGAGCGCTGGCTCCGATCTTGGCCATATAGGTTGAATAACCCGATGCAGCCATGATGAGCAAACCGATGCCGGCCACTCGGGAACTCATCAAGGAGGTGATGCATTTGAATAAATCAAATCCGATGAAGCCGGTACTAGACACTCCCTTGGGCAGGATGTTGGCACCTTGCGGCAGAAGACCAAAAGCATCCATTAAAAGAGCACAAAGCAGTAAAACAAGGCCTCCGAAAAAAAGCACAAACTGAGCTTTGAGCTTTTTTAACAGAATGCAGACGACCATGATGGTGACTGCCAGAGATATTAAAACACCGATCATTATGAGTTTCCTTTTGTTTTTTGCATGGTGATTGCGCAGACCCGATATGCTTGAAATCGGCAGAGTGCAGAACATTTCCGCAATTCGATTTGTTGCAAAGCTAAGCGACATAGCTTCTTTCGGGTACGACTCTCGAAATTTTGGATGGCTAATGCTTTTTTGACCTTGTACTTTGGTTCAAGTCTTGACGCAGTACGCTTTGGAAAGACAAACTATCGTCTATCATCGTTGACTACAAAAAAAGAAATATCACCAACATCAATGCGGACATAGCCTACAGGGAACACACACATGCAAAAGATTGATTCCGTTGCCTTTATTGGAATGGGTGCCTTGGGAATTCTTTACGGTCACACGATTGCTGAAAGTCTTGGGAAGGGCTCCGTCACATTCATTGTCGACAAGCAGCGCAAATCGCGTTATTTGGCCAATCCTCCCACCTTTAACGGTGAGCCTTGTCCTTTTGACTTTTGTGAACCCGACCAGTATCCCGGGAAAGCACAGCTGCTGATATTCGGCGTTAAGGGAACAACGCTCAAGCAGGCAATCGAAGAAGTGCGTCCGCTTGTCGGTCCGGAAACGATCATCGTATCGCTGTTAAACGGCATTACGAGCGAAACAATGCTCGAGCAGGCGTTTCCCGAAGCAAAAGTGCTCTACAGCGTGGCTCAGGGTATGGCGGCCACCCGCGTCGGTACGGCGGTTACCTGTAAGAACCCGGGCGTTCTTTTCCTCGGACTGCCTCAGCGCAGAGCCGATCGGGAGCCGCAGCTCAATGCCGTCGAGCTCTTTTTTGATCGGACGGGGGTTGCCTATCGTCATGAAGAAGATATTGAACGACGCATCTGGTGCAAGTGGATGTTCAATATCGGCGTCAACCAGACGCTTGCCGTGGCCGAGGGTACCTTTGCAGATATTCAAAAACCCGGTCCGGTGCGTGAGCGCTACATTGCCGCCATGCGCGAAGTCGTTGCGGTTGCTGAAAAACTCGGCGTGGATGTCACTGAACGCGATGTTGAAGAATACGTCCGCATCGGCGACGGCCTGGATCCCGAGGGTATGCCGAGTCTGCGGCAGGATACGTTGGCGCATCGACTCACGGAAGTCGATTTTTTCTCGGGCGCTCTGATTGAAAAGGCTCGGGAACTGGATGTTCCCGTTCCTGTCAATGAAGCGCTTAATCGTGAAATCAAGGCCATCGAAGCATCGTGGCGATAACGAAAGACAAAAAAGGGGAGAGCACCGTGACGCATGAAAACAATGTCATTGACCTGCTTTGCGCACACACGTCTGTGCGCGACTACACGGATGAACCCGTACCGGCCGACGTTCGGGATCGCATTCTAGAAGCTGTATTCAGCGCCTCGAGTTCTTGTTTTCTGCAGCTTGTCACCGTAATCCGCATCACGGACAGCGAACTGCGCCGAGTGATGTATGAAGCCAGCGGCCGACAGCCCCAGGTTCTTTCCGCTCCGGAATTCTGGGTGTTCTGTGCGGACTACCACCGCAATGCACTTCTGTGTCCGGAGGCGGACTTGGGATGGACCGAGCAGCTTGTCACGGGCACGCTTGATGTGGGGGTGTGCGCTCAAAATGCCATGACGGCGCTGGAGTCGTTCGGATTGGGCGGATGCTTCATCGGAGGACTGCGCAATCACATTGCCGACGTGGATCAGGCGCTCGGACTGCCGGAAAACGTCTACCCGGTTCTGGGGCTGGCTTTCGGATACCCCGCCTTTAAAAATGAAGTCAAACCTCGTCTGCCCCGTACCGTCACCGTAATGGAGAATCACTATGTTGACGCAACACCTGAGGTGATGCAGGAGTACGACGGGCTTACCGGAGAGTACTTCCGCTCGCGCAGCCGAAATCCCCGCAATGACACCTGGATTCACGGAATTTCCGGAGTACTCAAGCGGGAAAGGCGTCCTTTCATGCAGCAGTATCTTCGTTCCAAAGGCTTTGATTTGAAGTGAGTTCACAAACTTTGAATTCCCGCGCTATACTTATTTCCGACATTTGTCGGATTTGATATTGTCAATTTTGAACTATGCCCAGACCGAGTCGTTGTCGTCGCGTTTGCTGCGAACCTGCCGTACGAAGCTTCCTGCCGGAAGTTGCCGATCAGGTGAGTCCCGTTGTGCTTCTCGTTGAGGAGTACGAGGCGCTGCGGCTCATTGATTTGGAAAAACGCACGCACGATCAGTGCGCACGTCAGATGCAGATTTCGCGTACGACGGTAACGGAAATCTACGAAAAGGCTCGATTCAAGATTGCCGATGCAATCGTCAACGGCAAGCCGCTTACCATAAACGGCGGCAACTATCAGATATGTCAGGAATCGGACTGTTGCGCTTGTCCCGGTCGCGGCCGCAGAACTGTCGGCCTGCAGTCCTGTGCGCAAGGTATTCAAGGAGTCTCACACATGAAGGTTGCAGTTCCTTTTAAAAACGACAATATTTTTCAGCATTTCGGCATGGCGCCTGTCTTTAAGGTCTATGTGATCGAAAACCAAACCGTTGCTTCGACCGAATTGCTGCCGACGGGCGGCCACGGCCATGGCGCCATGGTCAACCTGTTGGTCAAAAACGGCGTCAACTGCGTGGTCTGCGGAGGCCTTGGCGGCGGAGCCGTGCGCGCGCTTGAACAGGCCGGCATTCAGTTGTTTGCAGGCAATAACGGATTAGCGGACGAGGCTGTCAACCTGCTGATTGCCGGTGAACTGACCAACAACATTGAAGCGGCGACTGCCGGTCGCGGCGGTCGTTGTCATGGTCACGGCCACGGTGAGGAAGGTTGCGGCTGCCACGGACACGGCCATGGCGAAGAAGGCTGCGGTTGCCACGGACACGGTCATGGCGAAGAAGGCTGCGGCTGTCACGGTCACGGCCATGGTGAGGAAGGTTGCGGCTGTCACGGACACGGTCATGGCGAAGAAGGCTGCGGTTGCCACGGACACGGTCATGGTGAAGAAGGCTGTGGTTGCCATGGACATGGCCGCAAGGGACATTGTGGCTGCGGTCGCCATTAATTTAAACAGCGAAGCGAATTGATTCGTTAGCTGCGTTTTCTCAATTGATCCTAAATTTCATCTCCCGTCAGCTGAGTCTGACGGGAGTTTTTTTAGTCATTTCCCTAATGACAACCCAAGAACCTTGCACAGTGGGAGAAACATCTTAGAAGTGTTGAAAAATTACAACATATTGGTCTTTGCGAATGATTTCCGCTTGAAC
>DXSO01000062.1 GCA_019410445.1 Sutterella sp. | reverse complement strand
TAAGAGACAGTTGTTACGCTTACATTAATTGTAACGTTTTTAGCTTTTAAACACTCGTTCGATCAGTATGCATAAAGTAGTCTTGCAAAGTTAAAGATAGCCTTTCAATCTTTTTCTGAGTTCTGTGACCATGATTCTCTATTAGGAAGCTGAGGAGCACTTGTCTATGTGAAAGAGGAATTTCTGGCCAGGTTCTATGGAAAGTATGAATTTCATTCAGCTTCCGGATGAACTCAACAAATCTGTCTTGATGTTTGGTAACAAGGATTGTTTAGCAAACAGCTGACCGCACACTCGAAAACCTGTTGACGGTGACCGTCTTTGCCCCAGACGGAAGACTTTCTAAAGGTGTATTCGAAGCGAACAAGGCTTTGTTCCTTTCAGAGGAATTCCAAAGGCGATCACAAGGGGGAACGGGCAAATTGCCGTTCCCTTTTTTGCATGAGGGTAGAACTGAAAACTAATCTTCAAACTTATCTTGATCTGAGCTGACATGCAGTCTGGCATATTCTTCAGGCGGCAAAAATTCAGAGAGCCTGAGCCATTTTTCTTCGCTGCCGAACTTTTCGTTGCAAACCTTCCGGATCAAGTCTGCGACGTGCCAATACTTCTTGTATCCATTGAGCCCATAGCGATTGCAAAAAAATGGCCCCACCATAAGAAGCGTGTCGTTTTTTCCCTCGTCGTTGTCAAGCCATCGGAAGTAATAGTCTTGATTGAGAATGACCTCATGTTTGAAGTTCTCGTTCTCAGTGCCTGTATCCATCCAAAGATTTTTGAAGTCTTGCATGGCGACAAGTCCACCGCAGTAAATGACCGCCGGCGCATATTTTTTGCGAAGTGCTGTGAAACGTGGCTTTCTCTGTTTTGCGCACCACGAAAAAAAACTTAAGTAGGATGAAAATCCCGTCCAATCAGCAAGTGTTAGACGTTGCTCGGGTTTTGGACCTTGCAGTATTGGCTTACTCCATTCCTTTGTTGTGTCCGCGTGGTCGCGCATGGAAATCGGCGAGACGTTGAGCGAATATCCAAAACGAGACTCTTCAAAGAAGTGGTACTTACGCGCCGCCGATCTTGCACGGGTCATCTCTTTTTGGCTGGGCGTGTTTTCTATGAGAGCCGTCAAAATGCCGAATTGGGAGCGATAGAAGGCGCAGCCTCCGCATCGTCCGCGCTTAGATCCGGCAAATTTTCCGATGATGTAATCATCAACTTCTGCTGCAGTGAGGAAGTAGTTGTCCTGCTCATACGCTTTGAAATCTTTTGGAAAAATCGTTCTGCCTTCGTTGGCAATTCCGCCGCCCCATTCCAAAGCGCATAACCAAATTGGATTTCGCGGGTCGCCGCCGTTCAATCCTTGATACGAGTTGACGCAATCAAGCAGGTGCTTTCTGGAGCCAACAGAGAGGTCGATCTTTTGTTCGGAAACCATAGTGAAATTCCTCCTTTCAAATTCTCCTTGCCCAGTTTTGGGCACCACATGAAGGGTTAAGTGCAAGCTAACGCCTGCACAAAGGAGCTTCTGAATGCAAGAATTACGTCCTGAGCTCAACGTTTCGCGTAAAAAGATTACCTTTTCGGCATAGCTAGCTTGCATGCCTTTATTCGATTGTAACCATCTCCATGTCCCGAACCAAAAATCGCAAAAAAAACTATACGCCCCGTACAGCATCGCTCCAGCATCTCCCGATGCAGGCCAAAATGGTTCAAAGCTTGGATCAGGATATGCACAACAGTTTGCTCCGGTTGCGTTTATCCGGACTTAACGGTAAGGATCTAGGCATACTTGTTGCTTGTTTTGGGCAGGGATGGCTTTTGACAGAGTCGATGAGCAATGGTGAGAATCTAAAAGCCCGGTTTGAAAAGGGGGTAGCGGATTTAGTGCAAGTTGTCAGAGATAAAGAAAACAAGTTGCCTCAATCAAATTTTGACACGCTGGTTGAGCTGATTGAGTTGACTATCAGCATTGTCAAGGTTAGTACCCAAAACGAATATGCAGTTGCATGCAAGAAACTCGAATCTGTCGGTGCCGTAGAGTTTGTGGACAATTTTTTGCTTGAAATGGCCAAAGCCAAGCTCCCGGAAGTAGTCGACTAGCTTTCAGAAGAAACAAGTTGTGCATTACAGCTAAAATATGCATCATCGGTTGGATACTTTGTCTGAGAACACATTAAGTGATTCTTTATTAAGTTTGAAGAAGAATTTATTAAGAACGGATGGTGAAGATGGGCTTAATTAAGAAAATGTTAAATACGCCAACGAAAAGGCTAATTTTTGTCTTTACGGTTGTGTTTGTCTTAATTGCGTTATATTGTCAGTTTGCTAGGGTTTATGTTAAAAATGATAGGTATGAGCTAAGTAGTTTATACAAAGGTTATAGTATTAGTGATGAATCTTTTCTTCATGAGATTGTAGAAAGACTTAGCCTAACATCACAAAATGCCATAATAACGCCTCCAGTTGATGTTGTATATTCGAGTACAGGTATATACAAGCATGGAATAATTAGAAATATACCTACAAATATACTCGTTGGGAGAATGTGCTTAATTGAAACAGACAGCTTAATAAAAGGTGAAGCGATAAAGAAGACATACGGAATATACGAAAAGAGAGTGAATCTTTCACTATACACGTTTACTGATTATTTAACTGATAAAGTAAATCAAGATCAAGTTTGCTGGTATCCTAAAAGTGGAATACAGTATAGAGATGATGATCTGGATAAAACGAGGTATTATTCTATTGGTGTCCTAATTGATGGTTCCGCCCTGGAAAAATTGAATCTTTATCGGGAAGCTATTGATAAGGCTTGTGATAAATATATCAATGAGATAAGAATTTTCCAGATTGCACAGTTTTTGTTAATTTCATTTATCCCATTATTGGTCTACATATTTTGGAAAATTGTCTACCGTATATTTGCAATAGTATTTGTATTTATCAAATATGGTAGGTTTAAAGTTTAATGAGGACTGTCGGGATAACTGCTAATGATGAAATTTTTGGCGTGGCCGACTAATTAACTCTCAGAATTTCGTTCCAACGCGTCGTACAGCACGGTGAAAGCAGATCCCGCCGCATGCACCATCGGTCGGATGCCTTCGCTGATGCCACGTTGAGGACGCCTTTGCCGAATTTGCGTGTCATTGCGTCAAGCACATCCTGAACGTGCTCGCGCCGTTGCAGAGCGGCGATCTCTTCCCCGTCAAAAAGCGTCTCACGTACAAGCGAATCGCTTGCCGGGACCAAATCGGCGAGAACGACGCCGGCTTTCTTGTATTCGATGCCGGTCTTATAGTAGCGATCGACCAGTTCCACGGCCTTTTGGGTGAGCGTAAGCACGTCCGCGCAAGCGTGTGGCAGTCGGTCAAACTCAAAGACGGCATGGTGCGGAACGTTCGTTTTGAATGGATCTGAATGAAAGAGAACGCCTACAGTGCCGGAAGCGGATTTTTGCAAACGGAGAGTACGGACGGCGTCTGCCATGTGAACCGAGACAGCTGCTCGTAGCGAGTTGATGTCTGAGCATGTTTGCGCAAAGCTGCGTGTCCTAACGATTTGCTGGCGTTCCGGGGCAATTTCCTCCAGGGGAATGCAGGAGACGCCGTTGATCTCCCGGTGCGTCCTTTCCAGAACCACACCGAATCGGCGGCGGACAAGAGCTGCGTCCATTCCAGCAAAGTCCAGCACCGTTCGCACGCCCATGGCCTCCAACTTTTCCCGGGTTCTGTTTCCGATTCCCCAGATTTCCTTGATGGGGGTAATGGCCATAGCCTTCTTGCGACGGGACTCGGAAAGCTCCAGCCAATTGACCACTCCATCGAAAACCGGGTATGTTTTAGCAAAGTGATCACACAATTTGGCCAACGTCTTAGTTTGAGCTATCCCTGCACAGGTTGGGATGCCAACCCACTGCAAAACGCGGAACCGAATCGATTTGACAAAAGCGGTTAGCTTTGCCGGATCTCCGTTCTCAACTCCTGTCAAATCACCGAACACCTCGTCAATGGAATAGGACTCAAGACGGGGGATCATCGAGGCAATGGTGCGCTGCATTCGTCCGGAAATCGAGTTGTAAAGCTCGTAGTTCGACGAGAAGACCGCCACACCGTACTCATCAATGATGTCCTTGACCTTAAAGAGGGGAGTTCCGCGCTTCAGGCCAATCTGTTTAGCCTCTTTAGTCAGAGCAACAATGCACCCGTCATTGTTGGATAGGACAACAACAGGACGATTACGCAGATTGGGGCGGAAAATACGCTCGCAACTACAGTAGAACGAGTTACCGTCGATGTGCAGGAAAATAGGGGACATGATCAGAGAGTATTTTGTATGCGAAATTAAATTGTATGCAAAATTATGATTTGACAATAAATATGAAGGTACGAACTGAGAAAAACAGACAGAAACATCTCTAAAAAGCAGAATTTGCTTTCTAGAGTTTTTCTGCGGTTTCGTGATAACTCAAGCCCTAGACATGTGCTAGGATCGCCACGTAAATCGTCGTTTTTACGACCCTGAGTTTTCTTTGTTTTCTCCGGTTAATCCCGATAAACATTGAGTGATTACAGGCGCTTTTCCTGTAAATGCTCATCGTCTTTTTACGATGAACTGTTTGTTGCTGAGTCCCAGTCTTCTGACAAGGACAGCCTCAAGCAGAGTTTTCTTTTTGTATGCAACCGGCATGGTTGCCGCCGTTTTCAAACGGTCGATTTCTTCATTTTTTGATTGCACTCATCTCCGGAAGTATCCGAGGATTGATGCGCTCTTTTTTCTGTTTGTCACCTTCGGGGAAACACTAAATTCCCCGATAGTGGTCATGGTGCTTCCCGATTCAATCGGAGTTCACTATGACAAACCTAAATCTCACAGCCGAAAGCTTCTACGCCGAAATCACTGGTGCGGCTTTTGAAAACGTCATTAATGACGATGGCACGACTTATCACTTCAATCCTGCGTGGCACTGCACGGGATTTTCCGACACGAAAAATCCGCGCATTCCGCAAAAGGATCCGAACTACGTTTTCAGCCGAGACCTTCTGCAAGACCTGCTCACCTTTCTGATGTCCCCTCAGGGAACGGCGCTTTGGCTGACCGGTCCCACTGGGTGTGGAAAGACGAGTGCAATCATGCAGGTGGCCGCTAGATTGAACTGGTCAGTTGTCGATCTGACTCTCAATAATCGTTTTGAATTCACTGATATGAAAGGACAGTGGGGTCTGACGCAAAATTAGGGATCGCCGCAACCGACTATGAAATTCTTCTGTAACGCATTTACCAATGGCAATGCACAACGGTGGGATTCATTGTTTTCAATGAGGTGGACCAAGCTTCATCCTGTGAATCAGAAAGAATTGGTGAGCAAGTCCGAGTTTTCAGCCGACTTCAATACGGAGGCAAACGAGGAGATTTGTGCGGCGATTAGGACGATTCAGAATGATCGAAATAATTTGTGTTAATGATCGCAGCACGCTTGGATAATGATTTATTTCATAAATATACTGTATATGAACGGCAAAATTCGGTATGTGATAGGGAGAGACTTCTATGCGACAGAACACTATGAGACGATTTGATGGAGCTTTACCTGAATCTTCATTTGCAATTGTTCAAGAGATGGCCGAAAAGTTAGGAATGTCAATCAGAAGTTTCGTTTCGATGGCTGTCACGAAACATGCAGTTGATTTGAAACGGGAGATGGATGACATTTGCTGCCAGAGGACCATTGTTCTCAGCAAAAAAGGTGCAGAAAAATTCACTGCGCTTATAGAAAATGCAGATGAAGTGTTCGGTAACAAAACTGCTGAGTACCTTGCCTTAGCTAAAAACGTCGACACGAAGGTTGATTGAATGCTAACAGTCAGAAATTTGAGACGGTCGCATGTCCGGCAAGGCTTAGATTGAGGTAACGAACAACTTAACACGTATCTTCGAACTTAGGCATCGCAAGATATTAGAAGCGGGGAGGCGGTTTGTTATATCCTAAGCGAAGACAATGCAGATGATCGATGCGGTTTCTGTAGAGGTGAAGCCATGAATATTTTTCCAATAGAAACAGACGACGATTATCGGCGTGCTCTCAGCGAAATCGAACCATACTTTGACAATCCTCCTTCGGATGAAGATCTCGTATGGGATTCTGTTGATGTAATGGCTACGCTTATTGATGAATATGAAAAGCGTCAGTTTCCGTTGAGTGACAACGCGAGCGCAGTTGATGCCATCCGGTTTTACATGGATCAGAAGGGTTTAACCCCTAAAGATTTGATACCGTGAGTTGGTCGACTCAACCGTGTTTACGAAATCCTAGCCTGGAAACATCGTCTTACGATTCCGATGATTCGCAAATTCAACGAGTTGTTCGGTATGCCGCTGGAATTTCTTGTGCACGTTTGATCAGTTCGAAGCAGTCTCTGACATGATGTAATGATCATCAGAAGCTGATTTACGAATTTATTTCTTCAACCTTATCGGGGACATTCATCCCCGGGGGATGGTGTCTCAGTTTTTGGGAAGGACACCAAGTTTTTAATTGGATACAACTCAGGAACCAGAACTCAGGTTCCAAGCTATTCGTCGGATCTTTCTGACGTTCTCTTTGTGGCTCCTTTTCTGGAGTGTGATGCTCTTGAACACTTTTTGGCTCGGAGCGTCATCGAGAAATTGGATGCCATCAAAACCCAAAATCGTACTGATTACGTTGACAGAGCTATGGAGCTTTTGACGACTTGTGCTGTCAACGCAAAGGTGTTTTGTGAGGAATACCAATATGGAAGTAGTTACTTTTGGACTACAACTCAGATTGTTGTAAGTCCTGCCTGAAAACTCTGTTTACCCCCAGAGGGGACTGCAAAGCCCCGTTGGGATTTGTGGTCTTCGCTTTTTGCGAGATCGCTATGACAAAACCTAAATTTTTCACAATTAGCTAAGTGCTTACACCGGCATTTGTACGTTTCAACTTGGACATACTCTACAACGAAAATATCGCTGCGCTGGGCCTTTTTTTGTTAGCGATTCGCTCTTTGAGTTCTACTCAGATTGCATCTACGGTCCATTCCTCACTGAGGAAGAAGCGTTACATGAAGAGTTTCCGGAACTCATTCACGGACGAAGACTTCAACTGTGAGCGTATCTGCACGCTCTAAGATCGTCTGCAAAGACTTTCGGTAGCCTCGTCCTGAAAAGAAGGCATTTTTCCCCTTCGGGGTTACTTTATTTGCACCGTGCAATAACCGTATATTTTACGGTTGTTATGCAAGGAGTTTTTAATGGCCACTGCTGTTAAGAGAGTGGAAATGACTTTGCCGCTCGAAAGCTATGACATTGTGGCTCAAGCAGCTGCACGTTGTGGTGTGACTTTTAAAAATTTCATAACCATGGCCACAATGGAAAAGGCGATGAACACACTTGAGCGATTGGACAAAATTCGTTCATCTCAAGTGGCTTTGACACCAGAGGGACTTCGTACTCTTGCCGACCTTTTGGAAAAACCCGAGAAGTTTTCTTCGGCAAAGAAGAGGTTGAAGGATCTTTCAAGGGATATTCAAATTTCGGAGGGGCTGGATGTGGACGATTAGTGTGCTCAATAAGCAACACGAAAAACGGGTTTGCGCGCTTGCCAAATCCGAAAAATACCTGTGCGTTTTTGTTCTCTAGAAGATTTGTTCGAATTTTCTTAGAAATTGGCTACCTCTAAGGGGACATCGTTCACCTAGGGGGCATGGTATTCCTATTTTTATCTTGGATATTGCAAGACATATCCACCTCAAATGTTCCGAAAATTTTTCCTTCTCGGGACAATTTGAATCAGGAGAGTCTGACTAGACGTGGCTTTTACGAAATTCTTAAAACCATTAAAACTACATCGAATCAATGTAATTTCAATGGAATTTGATTATGGCAATCGCTGTGAAACGAGTGAAAATTTCTCTTCCGATGCCTTCTTTCGATCTTGTTCGAGAGGCGGCACAGCATCGAGGTCTTTCTATTCGCGAATTCATCTCTGCTTGTGCATACAACGCAGCGTTAGCGGACAAACGTGAGCACAACGAACTGTTTTCCCAAATGAAAACTTTCGTTGTTGCTCCGGAAAGCGGCAAAGTTTTTGCAGAGGCTTGGGACAACACCCAGCCCGATAACGAAAAAATGCGTTTAGCCAAGAGGAGAACTTCAGAAATCCGAGACATAGAGCCGGACGATTAATGCTTATCAACAAGAAACTCAATAAAACGATCAACAGTTCATCATTTAGCTGTGGCAATGCCAAATTGGATACCTATTTTCAGAGATTTGCTTCTCAGGGTATGCACAACGGATTGGCAATTTTTAACAAGCTGACCATCCCTCGTTTGAGTTTTTTGAAACGGCCTTACAAACAGCTTTGAATAGAGATCAGTAGTGAATGGTAGAGAGGAAATTTCTTCACCAGGATTTTGTTTCCCTATGCCGTTCGTTAACGTTCGTAGATATTCATTGCTAATCACCATTTGATGATGGAATTAATAGAAGTATCTCTCTGAAATGTCTCCTTTATAAGGAACTCTAGTTCTCACTCCTCAGCCAGACAGATGTCCCGAATGGTTTGTAATCGTTCGGGATTTTTGTTGTGCGCTCAGCAGCGCACGTGTGTATATGTGGTGAAAGGCCATTGTCCGCCCGATCGAGGGAAGAACTAGCGACTCTGCAGAGTTAGGGTGGTAACAAACTGATCAAGGAAGCCGATAGTAAACCGTTTGCCTGACGAACAGAAATTGAATGTAAGGCGATGACTTGGGGAGAGCAGGCAACTGGAACTGAGTGCTGAAGTCGGAATTTCGAATCACACAGGAAAACGAGCCAGGTAGCCGTTAAAAGCTGAGCATAGTACTCATTTTTGTAATAGAGCAACCAGTCCCGAACTTGTCTTTGTGCCTCTGCTCGGGATTCAAAACAGTCATTAGTCGGCAAGGTTTCTCTTTTCAGAGTTGCCCAGAAGAATTCGGCCGGAGCATTGTCCCAATATTGCCCTCGGCGACTCATAAAGCTAATCATCTGAAAATCATGTAGCTGTTGCTGAAAGGCTTGGCTTTTGGTTACAGTGAAACAAGCAGCCGATGCGGGGCCGTTCATGATGAAAAGCCTTCGATAAAGCATCCATAACAAGCCGCTTATCCATGTGTGCGCCAAAGCAATAGTCCCAACCGTTGTGTTTCTAAATCGATAACACCGGCTAAGTAAAGCTAACCCTCGTTTGTTGGAATGTCAGTAATATCACCGCACCAAGCCTCATTGATGCCAAAGTCATCAAAATGACGCTGCAGCAAATTGGGGCCCCTCAAACCATGGTCACTATCTGTAGTTTGGATATATTGGCGGTGAAAACGGTGAAGCAACCCGTTTTCACGCATGAGCCGCCACAAGCGTTTCAGATCAAGGCTCAACCCTTGGTGCCGTAAATAGTGATAACAAAGCACAACACAAGGAATGTGTCCGTTGCAGATGTTATTTGATAATGGCTTTCAAGGTTTGCACGGTGAAATCATCCGTTTCAACGATTCCAAAGCGATGATGGCGCCATTTGTAAAAGCCGCTGACGCTGATGTTGAGCATTTCGCAAGCACGGCAAATGGGCAAACAGAACTGCCGTCCGATCTGAGTGCTACCGTAACAACGCTCAAGATT
>DXSO01000061.1:2321-9674 GCA_019410445.1 Sutterella sp. | reverse complement strand
GCCGGTCTTCCGCTCGGCGACACGTCCGCTCTGTGCCACGGCGTCATGCTCAACATTCTGGGTGACGTCTGGTTTGACCAACAGGATACGTTCCGGGAACCCGACTGGGCCGAGCTTCTTAAAATCGAAGGCGTCAAGCTTCACCTTTACGGCAAGGCCGAAGCGCGTCGCGCCCGCAAAATGGGACACATCACTGTTGTTGCATCAACGCAGGACGAAGCGTTGGCACGTGCCAAACGCGCAGCAGCAGTCTTGGGACTGCCCGAACCGATGTAACGCTTGAGGTCGGCAATGGCTACTGAAAACATGTTTTCCGAAAAAACACTGAGCGACATTGAAAAAGCCGCACGGATACTTGCCGATGGCGGCCTTGTGGCCGTTCCCACGGAAACCGTCTATGGTCTTGCGGCCGATGCCGACAATCCCGAGGCCGTCCGCAGCACCTTTGCCGCCAAAGGTCGGCCGGCCGATCACCCTTTGATTGTCCACGTTACAGGCTTTGAAGCGCTCTCGGCCTGGGCAAAGGAAATTCCGCCTTACGCAAAAACCCTCACCGAAGCTTTCTGGCCGGGGCCACTTACTCTTGTCTTCAAAAAAAGTGACCGCGTCAATGATGCGGTCACCGGCGGACAAGACACCGTGGCCATCCGTTGTCCATCTCATCCGGTAATGCGTGCGCTTTTACAGCGTTTCGCCGCAGACAACCACAAAGCCGTTACGGCACCTTCAGCCAATACGTTTGGACGAATTTCTCCGACAACGGCTCGTCACGTTGCCGATGACCTCGGTGTCAAACCCGAAGGAAAACTCGACATGATTCTCGATGGGGGAGAATGTGAAGTCGGCGTTGAATCAACCATCGTCAATCTCACCAGTGACAAACCCACCATTTTGCGTCACGGTGCAGTGACTGCGGCAATGCTCTCTGAATTGCTCGGCTTTGAAGTTGCCGATGCCGGAGAAAACGCGCCTCGAGTCTCAGGAAGACTCAAAAGCCACTATGCCCCTCAAACCAAACTGGTCATCGTGCCAACGGAAACGCTCCAAGAGCATCTCGAGGACGTCAATCTTGCCGACACGGCCTTTTTGCTTTGCGGACAAAGCGATCTGACACAAACAGTTCAGGCCAAGGCTCTCCGCACGATCGTGGCACCGGCCGATCCCGCAGGTTATGCGCATGTGCTCTACGCAGCCATGCATGAACTCGACTCCTGCGGAGCCAAGCGGATTGTGGTGCAAGCACCTCCTGCAGAGCCGGACTGGGCGGCCGTCAACGATCGTATTGGCCGAGCCGCCGCAGACAAAAATCAACCCTGATTAGTCATGCAGAACGCTCGCAGTCCAATCGGTGTTCTGGATTCCGGCTTAGGCGGTCTTTCCGTACTCAAAGCACTCAGAGACGAATTGCCCTACGAGCAATTCGTCTACTGCGCCGACTGTGCGCATGCCCCGTGGGGAGAGAAATCCGAGGAATACATTGTCGAGCGCACGCGCACCATCGTGCACTTTCTGCTTGAACAAGAAGTCAAAGCCGTGGTACTGGCCTGCAATACCGCCACTGCCGCCGCTGCCGATACGCTGCGCCAAGAACTCTCGATACCAATCATCGGCATTGAGCCTGCTGTCAAACCGGCGGCGGCAAAAAGCCGTACCGGTGTCATTGGCGTGCTTGCCACAAGACGCACTGTTGAAAGTTCCCGATACCGCAGTCTCCTTGAGCGATTTGCCTCCGGCTCTCGAGTAATCAGCGTTGCCGCTTCAGGATTGATGGAATGCGTGGAACGCGGTGACTTTACTGGAAAAGCCACGATTGACTTGCTGGAACACTATCTCAAACCCATTCGGGCCGCCGGTGCCGACAAGCTTGTGCTTGGCTGCACGCACTATCCTTTCCTTTCGGAATCAATCCGCGCGATTATGGGCAGCAATGTCGAACTGCTCGAGCCCGGAAAACCCGTTGCCTTAGTCACTCGAAAGCGTCTTGCGGATCTCGACCTGCTCAATCCTGTTTCAACAGACAACAATCCGTGTCGTTACTTCGTAGCCGGCGCCCGAGAGCACTCCGAAACACTCAAGCTTCTTGAACCACAAGCTCAAAGTATTGCCGAACTGCCGGTTTGAAAGTTTTCATTTTTGTCATTGACCTCTGGCTTTTTTCTTTGTGATCACCGGATTTGCATCATGAATAATGATTTACTGTCAGCCCTGCTAAGCCGCCGCAGTCTCAAACCCAAACTGCTGACCACTCCCGCACCCGGTATGGATGAGTTGAGAGTGTGTGCCCGCGCTGCTTTGCGGGCTCCCGTGCATGGGGAAAAATTTCCTTGTCGCTTCGTACTCATCAGCGAAAGTCAGCGCTCCCATCTGGCCGACCTTTTAAGTCAAGCCGCCGCTGATCAAGGAGCAGATGAACTGGCGCAGCAAAAGGCGGCCAGCAAAGCACACAAGGGTCCTCAACTCATTGCCTTCATCGTGACAACCGACCCGCAAGGCGATTCAAGCGAAACACTATTGTCTGCCGGAGCCGCGCTTGAGCAATTCCTGCTGGCACTCAAAGCCCTTGGCTACGGCGCGATAACGCTCTCGGGCTCCCTGCTCAAAGAACCCCGACTACAAGCCGCATTCTGCACGAACACGCAGGAAAAGCTTGTTGCCTGGATCACAGTCGGAACTCCCGTCGAAACCGCAACGTTTGAACCCGAAACCGGTGAAGGCCCGTTGAGTCTTTGGAAAGACTCCTCTTTGCAGAGATGATGTAATTTCAGGCCGAAATGCTACGTTGCCGTCAAGCTTTGGGCTATCGCCCGCATCGTAAGCGGCGCACAGCCTTCGGCCTTGTTGTTGGCTACCACGAAGGCTCGCACTCCGGATTGCTGCGCGAGCTTTAGCAACCACACGATTCCTTGGCGAGATACGATGTCCTCCTGGCGAATCCTGTCAAAAGGCGCCCAGTCGCGCTTGAGCCCCGCATAGGTTCCCATGGAAGCCAAAGACCACCGAACAATAATGTCTCCGGCAGCCTGCCACGTCCCCTGAGTCACTCCCGGAGCATCAAATAATCTGAGCATGTCTGTCTGACGCATGACATTGGGCATACTCGGATGCAGTGAGACCACGGGACGAACTCCTGTGCTAGCCATCTCCTTAACCCAGCGCGGTGTCAGCAAAAAGCGCGTTCTCATTTCAACAGCCAACGTGGTGTGCTGTGTCGGCATTCTCGACTTGATTTGCGTAAAAAAGTCAGCCATCGTGGCAATAGCCGCGTGCTGCGCTTTTTTCTCCAACAAAGCATGTCGAGGTATGTTGGGCATTTCAAAGACAAGGACGCCCGCCTTTTCTCCAAGTCCATCAAGCACTGGAAGAACAAAATCCTCCATGGCCCGATCAGCATTGAGATAGTCGGGATTGGCATGAACAGGACGGCCGAGACGATCCCGAAGAACGCTGTCGCAAATGACTTGAGGAGCTTTGACCAAGAAACGAAACGACTCGGGAACCTGGCTTGCAAATCCGGCGTAGACCGCACTTGTTAAAGGCCGATAAAACGCTCGATCAATTCCAACCGTGCGAAAAATCGGATACCGTGCATAAGCCGCCAGCCCCTGCTGCGAGAGTGCCGACAATCCCGATGATCGTGACCAGACGATGCCCCGCCAACCAGGGAAATTCCAGCTCGACGTTCCTAGATAAATATTGCGGGGCAGTTTTTGCGCCGTACGCACCAGGTCTCGATCCGCGGGTTCGGCCTGTACCTGCTGCGTCATTGGAGGCGTGTCGTCAAAAAGGCTCTCCGTTTCGAACCTTCTTGTCATAAGACTCCCCTCAAAAATAAAAACCGCACCCCGACTGCTTTGCGCAGCTAGAGGTGCGGATCTCGTTAGCATCCTCTATTGAGAGGATTGTAACCGTTATGTTTACCAGCGGCAGCCGGGGCCATAACCATACTGTCCGTATCCCTGACGCGGACCATGCCATCCCCAGCCCTGGCCCTGACCAGCCTGCGGACCGACACCGTAGACGCAGCCGTGGGCGCCTGCGCAACCCGGACCGAATCCAGGACCATAACCGCAGCCGGGACCGTATCCGCCATGACCACGGTGGTGACGAGCCATACCGTGCGGCCCCATTCCGCGAGCCTTGCCAGCCCCCATTCCGTAACGCGGTTCATAGGCATCCAAAGTCTGCTTCTG
The DNA here is from genome assembly GCA_019410445.1 of Sutterella sp. Taxonomy (GTDB): domain Bacteria; phylum Pseudomonadota; class Gammaproteobacteria; order Burkholderiales; family Burkholderiaceae_F; genus Duodenibacillus. Next base: position 5,484 of record DXSO01000061.1, on the reverse strand, counting down.
CTCGGCCGTGAGACTCTTGCCGAGTTCGGTACGAGCCGCCGCGATCTGATCGAGCATGTCGGCGCGATTCTTGAGATGTTCAGCACGCAGCTTCATTGCCTCTTCGCGGGTAGCCGGACGCTTGCCGGTGTTGGCCTTCATCCATGCGTAGTGCTTTTCAGCAATCTGCTGACGAGCTGCAACGTATTTGTCAAATGCCGTTTTGGCTGCACCGCTCAAATTCATTTCCTGAGCGAGATCGGCGTACACGGCTGCCATCTGCTGCGAGCACGGAGCAGCGGGAGCACCAGGAGCTGCAAGGGTCGTACCGGCCAAACCGGCGATGGCTGCGAACACGGCAACTGCAAACGTAGTCTTGGCTTTCATATTCAACCTCTTCATACTGATTGTTAATCTGTCTTACCCTGAGATCCGCCCGGCTGTTTCGCCATCTTCCTGCGTCTCTCTTTCTTGAGTCAAACTTTACGCCGAGACAGCGCAAAGAAACGTAAAGACAAGGCAAATCACAGTAAAGAGCTCGTTAACACAAGCCGTGATGAAAAAGCGGTGGACAGGCTAAAATACGAGGATTCGTCAGAAACTACAGGCGCCTGATTCTTTTCGCGCCTCTTCTTTTATTTTCAGCAACTATGCAGACACTTTCCTCTCTTACCGCTTTGAGTCCCCTTGACGGCCGCTATGCTCGTCAGTGTGAGGTTCTTCGCGGCATCTTTTCCGAATCGGCCTTCATGAACGCGCGTGTTCGCGTCGAAGTCGAATGGTTGATCGCTTTGTCGGAAGCCGGCTTTGAAGAACTCGCTCCGATCAGCGCCCACGGTCAGGCTTTCCTGCGCGGATTGGCCGACAACTTCACGGAAAGCGACTGCGAAGAAATCAAAACCATTGAAGCCCGCACCAACCACGACGTCAAGGCCGTGGAGTACTGGATTAAGGAAAAAGTCGCTCACGATGAGGAACTGGCCAAAGCTTCCGAATTCGTGCATTTTGCATGCACAAGCGAAGACATCAACAATACGAGTCACGCTTTGATGCTCACGGCCGGCCGCAAGGCTTTGGTCGAGCGTCTGACGGCCATCCGTGACCACATTCGTGAATTCGCACATCGTTGGGCAGCCGTGCCGATGCTTTCGCGCACCCATGGCCAAACCGCCAGTCCCACGACGGTCGGCAAGGAAATGGCCAACGTCGCAGTGCGTCTGACGCGCATCATTGAGGCCATCGAAGCCGTCAAGTTCTATGCCAAGATGAACGGCGCCGTCGGCAACTTCAACGCTCACCTCATTGCTTATCCGGACTACGACTGGGAGTCGCACAGCAAGCGAGTCATCGAAGAGCGCCTCGGCGTCACCTTCAACACCCACACGATCCAGATCGAACCGCACGACTACATGGCCGAACTCTTCCACGAGATCGAACGTGCCAATACTGTGCTCATCGACTTTGATCGTGACGTTTGGGGTTACATCTCCATGGGCTTTTTCAAGCAAAAGCTCAAGGAAGGCGAGGTTGGCAGCTCAACGATGCCGCACAAGGTCAATCCGATCGATTTCGAAAACTCGGAAGGCAACCTCGGCATTGCCAATGCGCTGTTCGGTCATCTGGCTGGAAAACTCCCGATCAGCCGTTGGCAGCGCGATCTTACGGACTCCACGGTGCTTCGCAATCTCGGCGTGGCTTTTGGCTACAGTTTTGTCGCCTATGCAGCATTGGAACGCGGTCTGGGCAAGCTCGAACTCAACGAACAGGTTGTGGCCGAAGACATCAACCGCGCATGGGAAGTGCTTGCTGAAGCAGTTCAGACCGTCATGCGCCGCTACGGTGTGCCCAAGCCCTACGAAAAGCTCAAGGCTCTGACACGCGGTAAGGGACACATGAATGCCGAAGTCATGCGTGAATTCATCGAAACGCTTGAAATTCCGGCCGATGCCAAGCAGCGTCTGCTCGAGCTCACGCCTGCAACCTACATCGGCAAAGCAGAAGAACTCGCCAAGCGCTGCTAAATCGAGACCTTCCTGCTGAAATTTCAACCGACGCGATTTGCAATCAGATCGCGTCGGTTTTGCTTTTTATCTGGTAATACCTCAAGCGATAAGCAAAAAGAGTTCCAAACAAGTCTCGCCTGCACGATTGTCCAAGTCTGGCCGCTGTATATTCTCTGCAAAGTCAAAAATTAACATCAGGGAGATTTTCAAGTGAAAAAGCAGATTTTGACCGCAGCCTTGCTCTCGCTTCTGGCATCCGGCATTCAAGCCGCCGAACTGACGGTTGCCGCGACCCCCGTACCGCACGGCGACATTCTTCGCCTGGTAGCGCCGGATCTCAAAGCCCAGGGATTTGATCTCAAAGTTGTGGAATTTTCCGATTTCGTCAGTCCCAACATCGCACTGGATGCCGGTGAAGTCACGGCCAACTACTACCAGCACAAGCCGTTTCTGGATGATGCCGTCAAAAATCGCGGCCTGAAAATCACTTCGGTAGCGCCGATCCATATTCTGCCGATGGCAGCCTACTCCAAACGGGTCAAATCACTTGACGATCTGAAAAAAGGCGCACGCATTTCCATTCCCAATGATCCGGCCAACGGTGGTCGCGCTCTTTTGCTTTTGCAAGCGGCTGGACTCATCAAGCTCAAAGACGGTGCCGGAGCTACCGCTACGGCCTTGGACATTGCGGACAATCCCAAGCGTCTTCGCTTTATTGAAGTGGAAGCCGCTCAGGTTCCCCGCACGCTCGATGACGTTGACGTAGCCGTCGTCAATTCAAACTACGCCCTAGGGGTCGGTTTGAATCCGATCAAGGATTCCATTTATCTGGAAAACAAAGACAGTCCTTACGCCGTAGTCGTTGCCTGCCGTATCGGCGATGAAAACAGTCCTGCGGTTCAAGCACTTGTCAAGGTGCTCACCAGCCCCAAAGTTAAGGACTACATGGTCAACACCTACAAGGGCGGCGTCGTGCCGGTCTTCTGATCCCGCTTCCCCATCCATACAATGAAGATTTCAGCCGTCGGCCTAACTCAGATGCCGGCGGCTTTTTCTTATCTGTCGCCCTCAATGACACCCTTTGACTGAGTCGGCTAAAATTATGTGTTTACTTCGGCCGAAACCTTTTTCTAGATAAGAAGCAGTCGACCGATCAATTTGCGTCGTTTGCGCCGATGCGC
>DXSO01000061.1:1452-2311 GCA_019410445.1 Sutterella sp. | reverse complement strand
CTCCTACGGGCATGATGCACCTGGGCACCGCCCGTACCGCCATTTACTGCTGGGCTGCCGCCCGTCATTTCGGCGGAAAATTCCTCCTTCGCATTGAAGATACCGATCAGAAGCGCTCCACCGACGAAGCCACGCAAGTGATCCTCGACTCGATGAAGTGGCTCAATCTTGACTACGACGAAGGTCCGATCTATCAGATGGATCGACTGGATCGCTATCGCGAGGTTGTCGATGAATTGCTCGCCAAGGGATTGGCCTACAAGTGCTACGCCACACCGGAAGAGCTTGAAGCCATGCGTGAGGCTCAGCGTGCCGCCGGCCTCAAGCCGCGCTACGATGGCCGCTGGCGTCCTGAAAACTGTGTTGGCAAGCCCATTCCTGAAGGCGTCAACCCCGTCATTCGTTTCCGCAACCCCGATGATGGAGAAGTCACTTGGGATGATGCCGTGTACGGCCGCATTACCATCGCCAACAAAGAGTTGGACGACCTCATCATCATGCGAGACGGCATCCCCACCTACAACTTCGCCGTGGTGGTCGATGACTGGGATATGAAAGTAAGTCACGTGATTCGCGGTGCCGACCACATCAACAACACGCCTCGTCAGATTAACCTCTACAACGCACTTGGCGCCGAAGTGCCGGTGTTTGCGCACCTGCCGCTTATCAACGGTCCGGACGGTCAAAAGCTGTCAAAGCGCCATGGTTCCGTGTCCGTGATGGAATACGAAGCCCGCGGTTTCCTGCCTGAAGCTGTCTTCAACTACCTGGCTCGCCTGGGTTGGGGACATGGCAACATGGAAAAATTCACGCGCGAAGAACTCGCCGAAGTCTTCGAACTGCGCGGCGTCTCCAAGGC
>DXSO01000061.1:825-1442 GCA_019410445.1 Sutterella sp. | reverse complement strand
CGCTCGAATCGACTTCAAGAAATTCGAATGGCTCAATGCGCAGTACATGAAAGAAGCCGATGATCAGCGTTTGGCCGATCTTGTCAAGGCTCGCATTGAGAAACGCGGCGGTGTCGTCGACGGCGGTCCCGATCTTGTTGGAGTGTGTGCACTGCTCAAGAGCCGATCCGCCACGCTTGAGATTCTTGCCGATCAGGCTCTGTTCTTCTACAAACCCGTTGAACAGAACGCAGAAACCGCCCGTGCGGTTCTGACTGAAGAAAACCGCAAGGCACTTGATGCCTTCGTGGATGGCATCAAAGCTCTTGAAACATTCACCGCTCCTGAAATCTATGGCGTGATCAAGAGCGTCATGGAAGCCCAGGGCATCAAGATGGGACCGGTCGCCACCCCCTTGCGCGTCCTGGTCTGCGGTGCGGACAAAGTTCCTCAAATCGACAAAACGCTGGAACTTTTCGGTAAGGAAGAAGTGCTCAAGCGTATCGCTTCCGGCATCGCGCTTGCAAGTTAATTGCGTATCGGCATAACTGCAGAAAAAACGGCCGCTTTTTCAAGCGGCCGTTTTTTTATCGTTTTATTCGATCAGACATCAGCCGATCTTTTTGAGTGCCATCGCC
>DXSO01000061.1:0-815 GCA_019410445.1 Sutterella sp. | reverse complement strand
CCATCGCCACCATGATTTTGACGCCGTTGGCAAGCTGTCGCTCATCAAAGGTCATGTTGCGAGCATGCAGCCCCGGCGTACAGCCGGCTCCCACGCCAAAATAGGCTGCCTTGAGCTGCGGCTTTGCTTTCTTGAAATGATGAAAATCTTCTCCGCCGCCTCCGCAGTCCTTGGCAAGTTTGTCTTCACCAAGTTCTTCTCGGATCGTTTGAGCCACTTCTTCGACAAGATCTTCATCGTAGACGGCAGCCGGAATAATCGAGCCGGGCTTGACTTCGGCCGTTGCGCCGACGCTCTTGGCCGCACATTCGGCCGCAACGCGAATTTTCTCGATGAGCTCGTCCATCAGCTCATTGGTTTGCGTTCTCACATCAAGCGTCAGCTTCGCCCGATCCGGAATAATGTTGTACGCGGCAGAGTTGGCTTGAATGGATGTGACCTTGCAAGACCACACCGCTGCCGGATTGAGTTTGATGGCGCAAATGGCATTGGTAATCAATGCAGCCGCCTCGGCGCAGTTCACACCAAGATGCGGACGAGAGGCATGCGCCGAACGTCCCTGAACGTCAATGTGCACAAAGGTACTTGACGTATGTCGAATTGCCGCACAGGCCGTACCCGCCGGCATATCCTGAACAGGACGCACATGCATGCCGAGTGCAATATCCACGTCGTCAAGCACTCCTGCCTCAAGCATAGCCAGAGCGCCTTGAAGCGTTTCTTCTGCCGGCTGAAACAGAATCTTCAGCGTGCCTTTTCGGACCTTGTCGACCAATTCAGCCGCCACCGTCAGCATCATGGCGCAATGCGCATCG
>DXSO01000060.1 GCA_019410445.1 Sutterella sp. | reverse complement strand
TAGGTTTGATCCGCGCTTAGTTAAAAACCTGTCTCACAAAGTGGGGACAGTTCAATCGTGACTGATGACAAAGAAAAAAAAGCGGCGCTTGATACAAGCGCCGCTTTTGTCGAAGCGATTTTCAGCAGGACTCTTTTTACGGAATCCTTACCTGACCGAGTTATAGGAAGATGAGGTCAACGATAAAGAACGTCGGAAACAGAATGCCGACCGACCAAATCATGTAACCGAAAAACGACGGCATTTTGATGCCTCGTTCTTTCACGATACTCACGGTCATCAAGTTTGGAGCATTACCAATATAGGTCACCGCCCCCATGAACACCGCGCCCATTGACACAGCCATCAACGTATGCGCATGCGTCGTCATCAATTCAACCGGATCGCCGCCGGCCAAATTAAAGAACGCCAGATACGTCGGAGCATTATCCAGGAACGCCGACAAAGAACCAGTAAGCCAGAAGAACATCACGTTATTGAATTCTCCAGCTTCATTGGTCACCAGTGCAACCAAGGGAGCGAATGCACCGGAGTGACCGGCGCGCAGCATTTCCAAAACCGGGACAATGCACAAGAAGATGCCGAAGAAAAGCTTGGCTACTTCTTTAATCGGTTCCCACGTAAACTGGTTGGCTTCACGTGCAGCCTTGGGCGTGGTTACTATCGACAAAATAGCCACGATGATGAAGATCACATCACGCAAAATGCCCTGACCGGTCAAATGCACGCCAAGAACATTGACTTCAACACCGGAATTCCACATGCCGCTCATCAGCACGGCACCGATAAGCACAGCAAGATAGATAAAGTTGATGCCGCCATCAATCCCGAACTTGGTACCGGGAACCACTGCAGGATTAAAGGTTCCTTCAGCCACTTCCTTCTTGTAGAAGTAGGTGTCGATCGCCAGGTAAACCGCCATTAAGATGGCAAGCGTAACAATCAATGGAACGAACAGATGCTGAGCCGTCCAGAAGAATGAAACGCCGCGCAGGAAACCCAGAAACAGAGGCGGATCACCCAACGGCGTAAGACATCCGCCGATATTGGCTACGATAAAAATAAAGAACACAAAGGTGTGCATTTTGTAGCGGCGAGCTTCGTTTGCAGCAAGCAGCGGACGAATAAGCAGCATTGCCGCCCCCGTCGTGCCCATCAGATTGGCCATGAAACCGCCAGCAAGCAAAATGCCGGCGTTCATCAGCGGCTTGCCGACGAAGCTACTGCGGATATGAATGCCGCCGGCCACAATGAACAAGGCTCCCACGAACAAAATGAAGGGGACATAGTCGCCGATCATTGCATGCGCAACCGAGCCTACGGCCACGTCCGTCGGGAAAGCAAGGAAAATCGGAATAACGCAGGCCAACCCCCAGGCTACGGCAATCTTTCCGTAGTGATGGTGCCAAAGATGCGGAGCGATAAGAGGGATCAGGGCAATGGACAACAAAATGCCCGCAAACGGGATTGCCCAGACAATGGAAAGCTCTGCGCCGTTCATGCTTGCCGCCGAAGCGAGCGAAGGCAAGAGAACAGTTGCAGCAGCCAAAAGAGTTTTGAGTGCGTGCATTGTGCTGATTTCTCCGTGCACTTAGGGTTTGAAGGTGTGCTTGAAAATGCCAACCACACCTTCAAACACAAATTTTTTTGATTTTATCCAAAACTTGCACTTTTGCTTACAAAAGTGCAACTTCAGATCAAAAAAATTTGCCTCACGCATCAACCGTTTAGGGTTTAGCAGCGCCGGCCGGTGCTCCGGGATCAAGACCAAATACCTGACGCAGATAAGCCAGATATGTTTCGTCCTCGCACATTCCCTTGCCCGGTGTATCCGAGATTTTGGCAACAGGCTGACCATTTGCCCGAACCATCTTAACGACGATATTCAATGGCGTCGACCCCAAATCGTTCATTAAATTCGTGCCGATGCCAAATCCGACTCGGATGCGATGATTGAAACGCCGATACAGCTGAATGACCTTGGGAACCGTAAGTGCATCGGAAAAAATGAGCGTCTTGCTGCGCGGATCGCACTTGTTTGCCGCGTAGTGCAAAATCATGCGCTCTCCCCAACTTTCCGGATCTCCCGAATCGTGTCTAGCTCCGTCAAAGAGCTTGCAGAAAAACATGTCGAAGTCGCGCAGGAACGGCTCGGTGCCGTAGACATCCGACAAAGCGATGCCCAGATCTCCTCGGTATTCCTTGGCCCACATTTCAAAACCAAAAGTCTGACTGTCCCGAAGGCGCGGACCGAGAGCCTGACAAGCCTGCAGATACTCGTGAGCCATCGTACCGATCGGAATAAGGCCGAACTCCTTGGCATACATGACATTGCTTGTCCCGGAGAAGAAAGCCGGTCCTAGATCTCGGCAAAGCACTTCGATTACCTTGCGCTGCCAATTCCTCGAGAAACGGCGACGAGTGCCGAAATCGCTGATTTTTAGATTTCCGTTGTCCGGCTCGTTCTTAATCCAACGGATTTTTTGAGCCAGACGCTCCATCCCTTCCTCTTCGTCAGGAACCGGAACCGTGTGCCGAAAATAAACTTCGTTGACAATCGCAAGAATCGGAATTTCAAACAGAATCGTATGAAGCCACGGTCCCTCGATCACAATATCGATACCACAAGGCACATCCGGGCTCTTTTTCACCGTGACATATTTTGTCTTGAGATGAAAAAGACTCAGAAACTCCACGAAATCGCTCTTGATAAAACGCAGACTACCGAGGTAATCAAGTTCGTCTTCACGCATCGTGAGCGTGCACAAGTGTTCAATCTCGGCCTGAATTTCATCGACATACGGACTCAGATCAACGCCTTCTGTTCGACAGCGAAAGCGGTACTTGACGTTTGCATCCGGAAATTGATGCAGCACGCACTGCATCATTGTGAACTTGTAGAGATCGGTATCAAGCAACGATTCAATAATCACGTCCAAGCATCCTTACAACATCATCAGAGCGCGCGATACGCCGTAAACATGAGACTCAAGCAGTTCTTCATGACTTGGGAAGGCACCCTTGGGATCAATGGCTCGTGCGCGTTCGTACCAACCGGCATCAGGCTCGAACTTAAGCTGCACGAGCATCTGATCAACCTCTTCGGGAGCATTACAGCAAATCACGGCGTCGCATCCAGCAGCAAGAGCACGTCTAGCCCGATCCGTAAGCGTTCCTGCTCCCGCCCCCTTCATCGAGAGATCATCGGAGAACACAAATCCGGGGAAATGCAGCGTCTCACGCAGCAGTCCTTTCAAAATTCTCTCCGAAAACGTTGCCGGCACATCGTCATAGGCCGGATACACCACATGAGCCGTCATGATGGATGCCAATCCGATTCCCATCCACGTATAGGGTTTTGCATCGGCGTGTTCAATACGAACAGCGTCGCGATCATCCACCGGCAATTCAACGTGACTGTCGGCTTCCGCATAGCCGTGACCAGGAAAGTGCTTGCCGCAATTGGCCATGCCGGCCATCAGCATGCCATGACTGACTGCACGAGCCAGGCGCGTGACCACCCGAGGATCTAGCGCAAATGAACGCTCCCCGATGATTTGGCTCTTGCCCCAGTTCAAGTCCAAAACAGGAGCAAAACTAAAATCCACACCGGCAGTACGGAGTTCTGCCGCCATCACAAAACCGGCTGCTGTCAGTGCTCGAGCTGCAGCTTCCGGATCGCTCTGATAACTTGCTCCGTAGGCGCTCATTGCCGGAATTTCCGTAAAGCCTTCACGGAAACGCTGTACGCGACCTCCCTCGTGATCGACTCCGATCAGAATACCGGGTTTAACAGCATGAATTTCCGCACACAGCTTTGTGAGCTGTTCTCGGTTTTCGTAATTGCGAGTGAAAAGAATCACCATTCCCACAAGCGGATGCGCAATACGCCGTTTTTCCATCTCTGTGAGAACGGTACCGGAGATATCACAAACAACTGGACCGAGCATATTTCTTCCTCTTCTTGAAACTATTTGCCGGATTTTTGGGCAATGATTTCGCTTGCACGCAAACACACGGCGTTATACCGTCCCACGGTTTCGGTCATACCGTATTCAAGTGCTTCAGCCACCAACGCATGACCGATAGATACTTCGGCAATGCACTCGCAAGCAACCAGCAGATCCTGCAGATTGGTCAGGCTCAGATCGTGTCCGGCATTGACCCCCAGGCCGACATCGCGTGCAGCCAATGCCGCTGCACGATATTGATCCAACATACTCTTGACGGCCGGAGTACCGCAGGCAGCCGCGTACGCCTCCGTATAAAGTTCAACGCGATCAGCCCCCAACTCCTTGGCCAAAACAATTTGTTCCGGATTCGGATCCATGAACAAGCTGACGCGGCAGCCCAATGATTTGGCTTCCGCAATCAAAGGACGGAGTTTTTCGCCGTCGGCCACAAGATCAAACCCATGGTCACTTGTTTTCTGCGTTTCACTATCAGGAACAAAGGTCACTTGATGCGGGCGCACACGGCGGACGTGGTCCATCAAATTCATGAAGGGATTGCCCTCAATGTTGAATTCTCGTCCCGGCCAATTGGCAATCAATTTGGACAAAGCCGGCACATCATCAGCGCGAATATGCCGTTCATCGGGTCTGGGATGAACTGTCAGGCCGGCTGCTCCGCTTTTGAGCGCAACGGCACCGAACAAAGTGACCGAGGGCGTATTGCCCTCACGAGAGTTACGCAAAAGCGCAATTTTGTTGAGATTGACGGAAAGCTTGGTGAGCATAACGAACGTGTTGACTTAAAAACAACAGACGGTTGTCTAGAACTCGTACGATCGGCCGCCGTTTCTGGCTAAGGCTTCAGAACTGAGACCAATGTTCCAGAGTTCTTCGGGTCTTAAACCCGACTTCGCCCACATAGTAGCCGATTATGCGGCGCAAAACGTCTCGTATTTCCCGCAAATCAGACGTTGTGTGAATTTCTCCCAATACAATGGCGCGCACGGTTGCTTCGCTCACAGGCATTTGGCCTTCTTCAAGTTCCTCGACGATAACGAGCTCTCCATTTTTCACCGTCCAGAGCGCTCCGTCTCGAAACTCCTTGAGTTTGGCAGTCTGACTCCAACCCAAGTGGGAAAGAAGTTGTATTTCAAAACACCGCAATGCGATGGAAAGCTCTCGGCCGGACTTCAGTGCCAAATCCCCCAACACCCGTGTATAGGCATCGAAAAGCGATGGCAAAGGATCTCCTCTTACTGTCAGGCGCAAGACAAGCTCATTGACATAAAAAGCCGATACGAGAGCCTCCGGTTCAATTGGAACCAATCCCCCCATCCAACGAGCATCGGTCAGATTTTTAATATCGGCAGCCCCGAAAAAGCTCACCAGCAAAGGCACAAACGGATTGATGAGACCGCGGAAGCGACTCGAAACACGTTTGGCACCGCGCACCACGACCGTTACTCGACCGTGCTGCTGAGTAAGCAATTCAGCTATAAGGCTTGTTTCCTTCCAGGGATGAGTCGAGAGCACAAATGCCGGCTCCGAGCGCACCCGAAGCATCTGACCGCGCCCGCCGCCTTTAAACGGTGTCAATTCGAGCATGAATCAAAAATCAATCACCGTAGCCGAGTGATTTCAAAATGCGGGCGTCATCGCTCCAACCTCGGCGCACACGCACCCACACTTCCAAGTGAACACGCTTGCCGAGCAACTCCGAAATATCGGCTCGAGCCAATCGGCTGATTTCACGAAGCTTCGCGCCTTTTTCTCCGATTACGATCGGCTTGTGACTTTCGCGATTAACCCACAGTGAAGCAATGATCTCCGCACTGTCTTCATCTTCGCTCCAACGTTCAATCATGACGGCCAAACCGTAGGGCAGTTCATCGCCAAGCAGTCGGAAAGCCTTTTCTCGAATCGTCTCAGCCGCAATGAATCGAGGCGACTTATCGGTGTAGAGTTCCGCATCAAAATAAGGAGGTGACGGCGGCAACAGCTTTTTAATCTCATCCTTGAGATCATCCAGCATCTTGCCTTTTTCCGCACTCACCGGAACAATCGCCGTAAAGGGGAATTTCTGCATCGACTCAGCCATCAGCGGCAAGAGTCGATCCTTATCCTTGAGCAGGTCGATTTTATTGAGCACCAGAATAACGTTCTTGGACTCTCGATCAAGCAGCTTAAGCACAAGTTCATCGTCACTTTTCCAGCCAGCGGAATCAATGACGAACAAAACCGCCTCAACGTCGGCCAACGCAGTCCGCACGGTACGGTTCATGTGCTTTAGCAGCTGCGATGTGTGCTTTGACTGAAAGCCCGGAGTATCAACAAAAACGATCTGAGCATCGTCATCCGTTGCCACGCCAAGAACACGATCCCGCGTCGTCTGAGGCTTTTTTGAAGTAATCGAAACCTTCTCGCCCACAATGGCGTTGATCAGTGTCGATTTGCCGACATTCGGCCGCCCGACAACCGCAACGTAACCGCAGCGAAAATCCTCGGAATATTCCTTTTTACCCATGCCGGCCGCCGCCAACATGGCTTCAAAATCATTGTCGCTCATGACCGTTACTTCTTCTTGGTGTAGGGAAACTTGACCTTGAGTTTTTCGAGCATTTTGCCGGCAGCTTCCTGCTCTGCTTCACGACGGCTTTTACCCTCGCCAAGCTCTTCCATCTCTGCTTTTTGAACGCTGCATGCGCACACAAAATGCTGACAGTGCGCCGCACCGGTCACCTTGATGATACGGTATGCAGGCACCGGCATGCGACGAGCTTGCAGAAATTCCTGCAAAAGCGTCTTGTGATCCTTTGACAGACGCTCTCCAGACATGGCTTTGGCGGAAAGAATCGGCTCATAAAGTCGCAGAATAACCTGCTGAGCCTGCTCAAAACCACTGTCGAGAAAAACGGCGCCGAAAACAGCCTCGCACGCATCAGCCAAAATCGAAGGGCGATCCGCTCCTCCGGTCTTGAGTTCACCTTCACCAAGGTAAATAAACTGGCCGATCTGAATCTGCGCCGCAATTTCATCGAGAGCCTTTTCGCAGACAAGATTGGCTCTCACGCGCGACAAAACACCTTCGGTGAAGTGCCGGTCACGCAAAAAAAGAGCATGGCCGATGACGCAATTGAGAACCGAATCGCCGAGAAATTCCAGTCGTTCGTTGTGTTCGGCACCGAAACTGCGGTGTGTCAAAGCCCTCTTGAGCAAAGCTTTGTTCTTGAACTGATAACCGATGCGCGCTTCAAGTTCTTCCGGAGCAAGCAGCACTCGTGACACGGATGTCGTCATATCTGCCTCTGCTTACCGAATCGATCCCACGCGGCTCATGTCGCTGAAGTTAGCCCACACGACAACAGCCTTTCCAACGATTTGGTCGTCGGTCACAAATCCCCAATAGCGACTGTCCTCACTGTTGTCACGATTGTCCCCCATGACAAAGTACTGACCTTCGGGAACTTTGCAGACGAAACCGTTGCTGTAGTAGCGGCAAGCATTGCCGACACGAGGATAGGGCTGACCGCGCAATCCGGCCGGATAACGATTATCAACTGCCAAACGGTGCTCGTGGTCCCCCAGTTTTTCTGTTCTCTCAGAGAGAGTCACCAAAGAAAACGGATCAACCCAATCGCCGACAATCGTCTGCTTGACGGGCTCCCCGTTGATGCGTATTTCCTTGTTGATATAGCTCACCGTATCTCCCGGCAGGCCAACCACGCGCTTGATGTAGTCCATGGACTCATCAAGCGGATAACGAAATACCATCACGTCACCTCGTTGGGGGCTGCCCACGTCAATGATTTTGGTATTGATTACGGGCAAACGCACACCGTACGTGTATTTATTGACCAAAATAAAGTCGCCGATGTAGAGCGTCGGCAGCATAGACCCCGAAGGAATGCGAAACGGTTCAAACAAAAACGAGCGCAGCAAAAACACAACCAAAATCACCGGGAAAAGACCGGCGGTATAGTCAAGCCACCAAGGCATATTGACACTGGCTGCATACATGTCGTTTCGAGTCTTGATGACCGAAACTTCGCCGCGATCGATGGCTTCTCGATTGGCCGCCTCAAACTCCCGAGCCTCAGCATCAGCCTTTGCCTTGCGGCGCGGCCGAAAATAAAACTTCTCGGCAAGCCACATCACGCCGGTAAAGACCGTCAGCAAAAACAAAATCAAAGCAAAATTCATCGTCTGTCCCCTCAGGACCGGAGCTGATCAGCCGCCTTCACATCAGCTGCGCCCCGTTTTGAATTCGTTGCAAAAGCCGGCACTCCGCACTTGGTACGAAAATTGCCGGCCCCGTTTGCGCCATTGGCTTATTTGTCGTCAACCTGCAGAATTGCAAGGAAGGCTTCCTGCGGAATCTCCACGCTGCCAACCTGTTTCATGCGTTTCTTACCCGCCTTCTGCTTTTCGAGCAGTTTCTTTTTACGCGTAATGTCACCGCCGTAGCACTTGGCAAGCACGTTTTTACGCAGCGCCTTAACGTTTTCGCGCGCAATAATATTCGCTCCGATGGCAGCCTGAATGGCGACGTCGTACATCTGGCGCGGAATCAAACTGCGAAGACGAGTTACGATTTCACGGCCGCGAGACTGCGCATTGGTGCGGTGAATAATCGAACTCAGAGCATCAACGCGATCACCGTTAATCAGCATATCGACCTTGACGACATCGCTGGCACGATATTCCTTAAATTCGTAGTCCATCGATGCGTAGCCGCGCGTAATCGACTTCATTCGATCGAAAAAGTCCAGAACAATCTCGGCCAAAGGCAACTCATAAGTGAGGTGAACCTGTCGACCGTGATAAGCCAAATTGATCTGAACGCCGCGCTTTTCCTGGCACAGCTTCATCACTGCGCCAACGTACTCGTTGGGCACGAAAATCGTCACGGTGTCGATCGGCTCGCGAATTTCCGCAATCTTATCGACCGGCGGCAGTTTGCTTGGGTTCTCCACACGAATGACTTCCCCGTTGGTCATCAGGACTTCGTAGACCACGCTCGGAGCCGTCGTGATGAGATCCATGTCATATTCGCGCTCGAGTCGTTCCTGCACTATGTCCATGTGCAGCAACCCCAGAAAACCTGCGCGGAAACCGAAACCCAAAGCCTGAGAAACTTCGGGCTCAAACTGCAGTGCGGCATCATTGAGCTGCAGCTTCATCAGCGCTTCACGAAGCGCGTCGTATTGATTGGATTCAACCGGATAAAGACCCGCAAACACCTGCGGTTTGACTTCTTTGAAACCGGGCAGAGGCTCTTGCGCCGGATTCTGAGCATGCGTAAACGTATCACCGACACGCGCTTCCTTGAGCTCCTTAATACCGGAAACCACAAAGCCGACCTCACCGGGCTTGAGACAGTCGCGCACCTGAGCCTTAGGCGTGAAAACACCCACCTGCTCGACAAGATGCGTCGCGCCGGAAGCCATCAGCATGACTTTGTCCTTGGGACGAATCACACCGTTGACAACACGAACAAGGGTGACGATACCGACATAATTGTCAAACCAGCTGTCGATGATGAGCGCCTGCAAAGGAGCCTGCTCCTGCCCACTCGGAGGCGGCACATCACGAACGATGCGCTCGAGAATATCGTCAATTCCCATGCCTGTCTTTGCAGAACATTCGACAGCGTCGGTCGCATCAATACCGATGACGTCTTCAATTTCTTCTTTGGCAGAATCGGGATCGGCGCTTGCAAGATCCATCTTGTTGAGAACTGGCAGCACCTCAACGCCCAGATCAATGGCCGTGT
>DXSO01000006.1 GCA_019410445.1 Sutterella sp. | reverse complement strand
GAAGGCGCTGATCCCTTCGGTTTTGATGAGCGTCACGCTGAAATTTTCCGCCGCTTCGGCTTTCCCATTCCCTTCGGCGGCCCCCGTCAGGAACCGGAACGTCGCGGTACGGGTTCAGGCTTCATCATCAGTGCTGACGGCCTGATTCTTACCAATCATCATGTGGTCGATGGTGCCGATGAAATCAAGGTGCGCCTTACCGACAATCGTGAATTCACCGGTAA
The DNA here is from genome assembly GCA_019410445.1 of Sutterella sp. Lineage (GTDB taxonomy): Bacteria > Pseudomonadota > Gammaproteobacteria > Burkholderiales > Burkholderiaceae_F > Duodenibacillus. The sequence continues at coordinate 29,264 of DXSO01000006.1, read as the reverse complement.
GGTATTGGGTTCGGACGCCAAGACCGACATTGCCGTCGTCAAAATTGAAGCCAAGGATCTGCCCTATCTCACGATGGGCAACAGCGACGAACTCAAGGTCGGCGAATGGGTTGCCGCCATCGGCAGTCCCTTCGGTCTGGACAACACTGTGACTTCCGGCATCGTTTCCGCTAAAAGCCGTAAGCTGCCGAGCGATCAGTACGTTCCCTTCATTCAGACCGACGTGGCCGTAAACCCCGGCAACTCCGGCGGTCCGCTCTTTAACATGAAGGGCGAAGTCGTGGGCATCAACTCCCAGATTTTCTCCACCTCGGGCGGCTTCATGGGACTGTCCTTCGCCATTCCGAGCAACCTCGCCATGCAGATTAAGGATCAGCTCGTCAAAAACGGCAAAGTGACGCGCGGTCGCATCGGCGTCGTCATTCAGAGCGTCACGCAGGATCTGGCTGAAAGTTTTGGTCTGAAGACTCCCCAAGGAGCCATCGTCAGTCAGGTTGAAAAAGACGGTCCTGCCGCCAAAGCCGGCCTTCAGGAAGGCGACATCATCACGGCGGTCAATGGCAAAACCATTGACGATAGCGTTGACATGCCGGTCATCATCGGCAGCATGGCTCCGGGCTCAACCGCCAAGCTGTCCGTCATTCGCAACAACAAGAACATGACAATTGATGTCACTGTTGAGGAAGCAAAAAGCGAAGGTTTCACGCAGTCCGGCAAGGCGACCGCAGCCAATAAGCTGGGCGTGACGGTGCGTCCGCTCAACGCCGAGGAGCAGGCCAAGGCCGAAACCGAAGGGCTTCTCGTGACTGAATCCACCGGTGCCGCCCGCAAAGCCGGCATTCGTGAAGGCGACATCATCGTCAATGTCAACGGCGTCAAGATCGCAAAAACCGAGGATCTGGCCAAAGTTCTGGAAAAGAACAAGAACCTGCGCGTGCTGGTGCAGCGTCGAGACGGCCGTATCTTCATTCCGGTTCGCCTGAAGTAATCCTCTGATTGATTTTCATGTTCAAACGGCGGCAGTCCTTCACACAGTGACTGCCGTCGTTTTTTTCTCTGATGCTGATACGCCCCTATACCCTGCAGGACAGTGCCTCCACTCGTGCTCTGTTTCAGAAGACCATCCGAACCATCAATGCCAACGACTACACCGCCTTTGAAATCGCCGCCTGGCTGAAGGAAGAAGAGACGACCTTGGCGCGGTGGCATGCGCACCTTGCTTCCACTCTTGCGTTCGTTGCCGTCAATGAACAAAACGAACTGCTTGGATTCGGAAACTGTTTGCCGAAAATCGGGCTGATTGACTGCCTGTACGTCAATGTCGAGCACCAGTCGGAAGGTATCGGCTCATTGCTTTTGCAAACTTTGGAAAACGCCATTGACCCGACGATATCCACGCTATCCGTCGATACATCCATTACCGCCCGAACATTTTTTGAACGTCACGGATACACCGTACGGTTCGTCAATACCGTTCATCGAGCCTTTAGCCTAGACGGCAAATCCCGCAATGCCGTTTTGAGCAATCTGCATATGCAAAAAAGCCGCTGCAAGTAACCGCAGCGGCTTTGCGTTCAGCTCATTCAAGCTGATGAATCAGAGCTCTACCAATTCATCTTAATTGGTCTGATTCTTCGTTGCCTTCTTGTCGAGCTGCTTGGCTCGCTCATGAATGTCCTCCGGAACACCCAGCGTTTCCGGATCATCGCGCACGTTGTCTTCCGCATTGGCAACTTCCTTGGGCACATACGAGCCCAATGTGCGCTTCATCGTGTCGTTGTCGACTTCTTTGAGCCAGTGTCCGACCACAATGCAGGCAATGCCGTTGCCAATCATGTTCGTAATGGCTCGAGCTTCCGACATGAAGCGATCGATGCCAAGAATCAGCGCCAGACCGGCAACGGGAACGTGACCCACGGCCGAAAGCGTTGCAGCCAACACAATGAAGCCTGATCCGGTCACGCCTGCTGCGCCCTTGCTCGTGAGCAGCAAAACAGCCAGAAGCGTCAGCTGCTGCATCAGCGTCATCTGCACATCACAAGCCTGCGCAATAAAGACTGCAGCCATCGTCAGATAAATTGCCGTACCGTCCAAATTAAACGAGTATCCCGTCGGGATCACAAGTCCCACCACGGACTTCGTCACGCCGGCCTTTTCCATTTTGTCCATCATGCGCGGCAGCACAGATTCCGAAGAACTCGTCCCCAGCACAATCAGCAACTCTTCCTTGATGTACATGATGTAGTGCAGGATGGAAAAACCGTGCCAACGGCAAATCAGACCCAGCACCACAAAGATAAAAAGCAGACACGTCAGATAGAACGTCCCCATCAGTTCTGCCAGAGGAATCAGAGAACTCAAACCATATTTGCCGATCGTAAAGGCCATCGCGCCGAAAGCACCCAGCGGCGCCACGCGCATGATCATTCCCACAATCTGAAAGAGCACGCGCGAAGACTTGTCGATGATCTCAAAAATCAGGGTGTTGCGGCCGCCCATCTTATGCAGGGCAAAACCAAACAACAGTGAAAAGAAGAGCACCTGCAGAATTTCGCCTTCGGCAAAGGCGCCAACCACTGTCGAGGGAATAACGTGCAACAGGAAGTCCACGGTACCCTGCATCTTGCCCGGTCCGGTATACGCTTCCACCGACTTGCTGTCGAGCGTAGCCGGATCGACATGCATGCCTACACCCGGCTGAAAAACGTTGACGATGAAAAGACCGACAATCAGAGCAATGGTGGAAACGACCTCAAAGTAGATCAGTGCCAGTCCCCCGGTTTTGCCAACCTTTTTCATATCCTCCATACCGGCAATGCCGGTTACAACCGTACAGAAAATCACGGGAGCAATGATCATTTTGATGAGCTTGATGAAGCCGTCGCCAAACGGCTTCATCATGGCACCGACATCCGGTGCGAAATGACCAAGCAGCACGCCGATCAAAATGGCGCAGATGACCTGAAAATACAGCACTTTATAGATCGGCGTCTTTTTCTTTGCGGTTGTGTCTTGCATAGGTAAGTTGTTTCCGGGTTATTCCAATCAGACGGCTCCGCAGGAAAAACTTCATGCGGAGCCCTCTGGGGGTTCATTGTCTCAGCTTGGTGCAGATATGATGTCCCTGACACAGCAAAGCACTGATATTTTTGATATATCAGTGCTTTGCATCAAACAATCCAAGCAATTTCTCGCAGGGAAAAGCTGTTAGAAAACAGCCTCTCCCCGAAGATCAACGTACGATTGTATTGGCAACTACTCGCGCCACGCGTTCTTTGTCGAGCATCGGATTGGCAATGAGCCTAAACGACAAACCGTCACACAATGCCATATCCATTTCCACGCGAACTTCAAGCTCCTCTTCTGAAAAGCTCTCCGAACTGCGGCTGCGGTGCATTTTTTTGATTAATTCCCGCAACTGCTCGTCACTGCGTGCCAAGATCACCCCTAATCGTTCGTTCTTAACCGCCTCTTCATAGAGTTCGATCTTGACGCGAGCGCGTGCCAACGTGAGTCGCTGCCGGAGCGTCTGAAAGAATTGCTCGCGTTGCTCTTCAATCGACATACGGCCGTTGACCACTTCGTCGACTTCGCGAGCCAAGCGATCAATCTCACGTTTGGCAATCTCATCGATGATAGCGTCCTTGCCACCAAAATAGTTGTAGAGATTACCCACACTCATGCCGGCATGCTTGGCGATCTCGTGCATCGTGGTGGCTTTGAAACCACGCTCGCGAAAACACGTCCCCGCAGCGGACAAGATCTGTTCACGCAGACTGACAGCAGTCGCGGAGGACACCACTGCCGTCATTTTGCATCCGCCGTCTGAGCAAATGCCGGAGTCGCATCCTCGAGCTGAGAGCCGCCGCCCATAACCTTGTAAAGGGTTACGAGACTGGCCGCACGAGCCAATTGCGCGCTGATCACCGCCTGTTGAGCCGAGAAATTGGCGCGCTGGCTATCGAGAACTTCCAGATAACTGTCGGCGCCATTCTTATAGCGCTGCTCGCTTAAGCGAAGTGCCTCGCCCGTAGCCTGAGCAAGCTGCTGCTGAGCCTTAAGCTCCTCACTGACGGTTCCTTCGGTCGCCAGAGCATCTGCCACTTCTTGGAAAGCCGTCTGAATCGCAAGCTCGTAATCAGCAATCGACTTCTTCTGATAAGCCTCAGCCGCACGCAAATTCGCAATATTGGCTCCGCCGTTGAAAATCGGCAGCGTAATGCTGGGCACAAAACTCCACGTATGCGTACCGCCGTTGAAAAGCTCATTGAGTTCACCGGAAATACTTCCAGCGGATCCCGTCAACGTAATACTCGGGAAGAACGCCGCCCGAGCCACGCCAATATTGGCGTTGGCCGAGCGCAAAGCCGCTTCGGCCGATGCAATATCCGGTCGAGCCAGAAGCACTTCACTGGGAATGTGTGAGGCCACGGAAACCTGCGGTTTGGTGACATCCATCTTCAGCCCCTCAGGTTCAAGCTCTGCAGGCACCTGCGTCCCCACAAGCACGGCCAGTGCGTTGCGATACTGAGAAACGGCACGCGTAGCCTGTACGGCCGCAGCTTTTGCGGTAGCCACGGTCTGCAAAGCTTGCTGCACTTCGAGCATACTGGCTGCTCCAAGTTCATAGCTGCTTTGAATGAGCTTCAAACTTTCGGATTGGCTGTTGTATGTTTCCTGCGCCAGCTTCAGAAGATCCTTGCTCGCGCCTAAGCTCAGCCAAGTCTGCGCAATTTCGGTAATCACCGTCATCTGAGCCGTACGCTGCGCAGCCTGTGTTTGGAAATAAGTCTGCAGAGCCTGCTCGTTCAGATTGCGAATGCGTCCGAACAAATCAAGCTCGTAAGAGGCCATTGCCGCATTAGCCGAGTAGGTGTGTGAAGTCACGTCTCCTCTGCCAGCACTGGTCGAAGCAGGAGTTCGACCGGCGCTTTCCTGAGCCTGCACGGCCACGGACGGCAGCAGATCAGCACGACTGACGTTGTACTGAGCACGAGCCTGTTCGACCGAGTAAAAGGCCGAACGCAGGCTGCGGTTGTTCTGCAGCCCCAGCTCGATGAGTTTGGCAAGCCGCTCGTCGGTAAAAAACTCGCTCCACTTCTGCAACCCCTCGGTCAGAAGAGCCGCATTTTTAGTGGCTTCATCCTGCGGCCAGGTCTGCTCGACAGGAGCCTCAGGGCGCTCGTACTCGGGAGCAAGCGAAATGCATCCCGAAAGCAGCAGCGCTGAAGCCAAAGGCAAAAGACATAATGTTTTACGCATTTGTTTTCTCATTGTTATTGCTGAGACTCTGCCGTCTTGGCCGTTGTATCAAGCGTCGTATTGGGCTTTTTTCTTGAGAAAAGACGCGTCACCAACACGAAGAACGCAGGCACAAAGAAGATGCACAAGAAGGTACCTGTGATCATACCGCCCAACACGGCCACACCGATGGCCGACTGTGCGCCGGCACCGGCACCGCTTGCCATTGCCAACGGCAAAACACCCAAACCGAAAGCCAGAGAGGTCATCAGAATCGGACGCAGACGCAGGCGAACGGCTTCAACCACGGCTGCCAGCAATTCCTGTCCCTGCTCGTAAAGATCTCGGGCAAACTCCACGATCAAAATGGCATTCTTAGCCACCAGACCGACAGTTGTCAGCAGACCCACCTGGAAGTACACGTCATTTTCTTTGCCGCAAATCCAGGTCAGCCCCAAAGCACCGACCACACCCGTGGGCACCACAAGAATCACAGCAATCGGAATCGTCCACGATTCGTACAAGGCTGCCAGGGCAAGGAACACGACCAATATGGACAGAGCGTACAGAGGCGCCGCGTTACTGCCTGCAACGCGTTCCTGATATGACACGCCATTCCATTCGATGGAATACCCATAAGGCATCTGTTGGAGAATTTCCTCGATGGCCTGCATGGCTTCACCGGACGAAACTCCCGGTGCAGGATTGCCTTGAATATTGACAGCGTCAATGGCATTGAATCGATCCAGACGCGGAGAACCCGAAGTCCAGCTCGTCGTGATAAACGACGAGAACGGCACCATCTCTCCAGTCAAGGAGCTCTTCACATGCCACTTGGCCAAGTCAGCTTCTTCTCCGCGAGAATCCGGAATACCCTGTACATAAACCTTCTTCAAGCGACCCTGATCCATGAAGTCATTGACATATGCCGAACCAAAAGCCGCATTCAAGGTGGCATTAATCTGAGATTCCGAGACACCCAGCGTACGAGCCTTTTCGTAGTCCACATTGAGCTGAACCATCGGAGAATCAGCCATACCGTTGTGACGAACCTGGCGCAGACGCGGATCTGCGTTGGCTTTTGCAAGGAATTCTCCCATCACGGCCATCAGTCGTTCATGTCCCTGATTGGATCGATCCTGCAGATAGAAGTCAAAACCGTCGGCTACGCCCAATTCCGGAACTGCCGGCAGCTGGAACACAAAGCCCTGCGCATCTTTGAAAGCCGGTGAAAAGAGCGTTCCCAAAGAGCGAGCCATCACAGCATCAGCCGACGACGATTCATCCTTGCGTTCAGACCAATCCTTAAGCTTGATAAAGCCCATGGCATTGTTCTGGCCCGTACCTGCAAAGGAAAAGCCGCGTACCGTAAAGACATTCTCGACGTCTTTCTGTTCGTTTTCGCGAATGATCTTCTGGAAACGATCCACAACCTGATCGGTACGTTCAGCCGTAGCCGATGCCGGTGTCTGCATCATCATCAACAATACGCCCTGGTCTTCACTCGGCATGAACGCGCTCGGCACCTTCATAAATCCGAGTACCACAGCACCAATCAGCACTGCATACAGCACCAGCAGACGAAGGATTCGACGCACAAACATACGCACCGAAACGCGCACGCCTCGTGTCAGCGCATCAAAAGCCTGATTAAATCGGCCGAAGAACCCCGTTGTCGGTCTTTCATGCTCCGGGTCAATCTGCTTGAGCATTGATGCGCACAAAGCAGGAATCAACGTCAGAGCCACGACCACCGAAAGCACCATTGCAGAGACGATCGTCACGGAGAACTGGCGATAGATCACGCCCGTAGACCCTCCGAAGAAAGCCATCGGCACAAACACTGCCGAAAGCACCATCGCAATACCGATCAACGCACCGGTAATTTGCTGCATGGATTCCACGGTCGCAGTCTTCGGATCGCATCGCCGCTCCATCATCACGCGCTCGACGTTTTCCACCACCACAATGGCGTCGTCAACCAACAAGCCGATGGCCAACACCAAGGCAAACATCGTGAGCATGTTGATCGAATATCCCATAAGCGCGAGAACCGCAAACGTTCCCAAAAGCACCACCGGAACGGAAATCGTCGGAATGATCGTCGCACGCCAATTCTGCAGGAAGAGGAACATCACGCAGATCACAAGCACAATGGCTTCAAACAGTGTCTTGACCACCTCATGCATGGCAGCGCGGACAAACGGCGTCGTATCAAACGGAATCACGCTCTCGACCCCTTCCGGGAAGAAGGGGCGCAATTCATCGAGCTTAGCCTGTACTCGAGCTGCGGTCTCCAAAGCATTGGCGCCGGCACTCAGCTTGATGGCAACGCCGGAAGAAGGCTGTCCGTCAAAACGACCCTGGAATGTATAACTTTCCTGTCCAAGACCTACCTCGCCGATATCCTTGATGCGCACAACCGATCCGTCGGGAAGCGTCTTAAGTGCGATCTGCTCGAACTGTTCGGGAGTGTTCATCAAAGAACTGGCACGAATCGTCGCCGTAATCATGCGTTTGCCGTTGGTCGGCTGACCTGCAATATCGCCGGAGGCCACCTGCACGTTCTGAGTGCTGATGGCATTGATCACGTCAGACGTCTCCAGGCTGTACTTCTTCAGCAATGCCGGATCCATCCAGATACGCATGGCGTAAGAAGCACCGAAGACCGTAACTTCACCAACGCCTTCCAGACGAGCCAATGGCTCTTCAATGTTGTTGGTAAGGAAGTCGCCCAGGTCGCCGGAATTAAGTTTTCCGGAAGTATCGACAAAGCCGACCACCTGCAAGAAGGACGCCGAACTCTTTTGAACCTGAACGCCCAACTGACGTACGGTATCGGGCAATGTCGGCTCGGCCATTGACAGCTTGTTTTGCACCTGAACCTGTGCAATGTCCGGGTTGGTACCTGCCACGAAAGTAAGCGTAATTGTCATACGCCCCGTTGAGTCTGAGTTCGAACTCATGTAAATGAGACCATCCAGACCCGTCATGTTCTGCTCGATCACCTGCGTGACCGTGCGAGACATTGTTTCGGCCGAAGCACCGGGGTAATTTGCAGTGATCGTCACCTGCGGCGGTGCAATATTGGGATATTGCGACACAGGCAAGTTGAAAATGGCCAACACGCCCGCAAGCATGATGGTGATGGCAATCACCCACGCAAAAATGGGTCGATTTACAAAGAAACGACTAAGCATGCTCTGTCATCCTCTGTGCATTACTTGGCTGCAGGCGCAGTCGCGGCCTTGTCACCCAAAAGGGTGTACTGCACCAAAGCTCCCGGACGAACACGCTGAAGTCCTTCGACAATAACCTTGTCGCCTTCCTTCAGTCCGGCGTTGACAATCCATTGAGTGCCTTCGGTGCCTCCAAGCTGGATATCGCGGCTTTCCACCTTGTTTTCAGCATTGACAACATAAACGTAGGGATCACCCGTCGTACGGCGCATCGTTGCTCGCTGATCAATCTTGACCACGTTCTCGCGAACGCCGTCAATCAAGCGAGCGCGCACAAACATGCCCGGCAGCAGATCTCCGTCGGGATTGTCAAAAACAGCTCTCACGCGTACCGTGCCAGTGCTTTCGTCAACCAGTGCGTCCTTAAACGTCAAACGGCCGAGATGCTCGTAAATTTTGTCGTTATCCAAAACCAACTGTACGTCAGCCGTTCCATCCTTATTGACCTTGAGCTGGCCGCTGGCAGCCTGCTCTCGCAGCTTGGAAAGCTCATTGACCGATTGCGTCACATCCACGTAAATCGGATCGAGTTGCTGCACAACCGTCAGACGATTGGTCTGGTTGGCCGTCACCAAGGCACCGGGAGTAACCTCAGACAAAGATACGCGTCCCGATATAGGGCTCTTGACCTCTGTGTATTCCAAGTTGATTCGTGCCGTGTCAAGCGAGGCTTTTGCCGCCTCGACATTGGCAACTGCCACTTTGTAGGCGGCCTGAGCCTGATCATTCGCCGATTGGCTAACCGCATTGATTTTTACCAATTCAGCCGAACGTTTGGCGTCGGCTTTTGTGGAAGCCAAATTGGCCTGAGCCTGAAGCAGCGCAGCTTTGGCAGAAGCCACTTGTGCCTTGTAAAGAGCCGGATCAATGCGATACAGCGACTGACCTTCCTTGACCATCGCGCCTTCTTCAAAAAGACGCTTTTGAAGAATACCGCTGACCTGAGGACGAACCTCTGCTACCTGATAAGCAGTCGCACGTCCCGGCGCTTCCGTGCGGATGACTGCATCGGAAAGCTCAACTTGTTGTACGACGACCTGAACGGCCTGAGGCGCCGCAGCGGCTTGCTGCTGATTGCCTCCCTTGTCAAGGCAGCCCGTGAGTGCCGTAGCAGCAAGTCCTGCAACCATCAGCACATTCGTCGTGCGAAATTTCAAAGCCATTATCGGACTCCGTTTAATACTTTTTCGAATTCATGCGTGACCGGCTAACACGGCAGTCTTTCCTGCCTCCCGGCCGGATTCGGGGATAAAGCAATGAGCCAAGAGCGTCTAAACCCTTGCCCTGCTTGAGTGAATATTCGTTCAGACAACGAGACTGAACGAGCATTCAGCATTCTAGTCAGATTTTTTCTTTTCGTTGCGCAAGCAATTTAATCTTTACATTCGCACCGTCGAACCATTGAAAAAAAGGCTGCCGGAACCATGCCCAACAGCCTTTTAACAAGTGCAACGAAATATCCGGTTTATTCAACCGTCACGCTCTTGGCTAGATTTCTTGGTTTATCCACATCGGTGCCACGCGCCAATGCCGTATGGTAAGCAAGCAGCTGCAAAGGAACAATGTGCAGAATCGGAGACAGATCCCCAAAGTTTTCTGCCAAACGAATCACATGCATATCCTCCGTATCCTCAATGACGCTGTCGCCATCGGCAAAGACATACAGCTCTCCGCCTCGGGCGCGCACTTCCTGCATGTTGCTCTTGAGTTTTTCCAAGAGTTCGTCATTGGGAGCAATCGTCACCACCGGCATGTTCGCATCAACAAGCGCTAACGGACCGTGCTTGAGTTCTCCTGCCGGATAAGCCTCCGCATGAATGTAGCTGATCTCCTTGAGCTTGAGCGCTCCCTCAAGCGCTATCGGATAGTGCATACCGCGCCCGAGAAAAAGCGCATGCTCCTTACCCGCAAATCGCTCTGCCCAAGCAATGATCGAAGGCTCAAGCGCCAGAACACTTCCCATCGCAGCAGGAATGTGCCGCAAACGCGTAAGTGCCGCCGCCTGTTCAGCTTCGGACAAACGACCGCGCAAGCGGGCAAACACGAGCGTCAGCAGGTAAAGCGCCACAAGCTGCGTCGTAAAGGCTTTGGTACTCGCTACCCCGATTTCAACACCGGCACGCGTGATGTAAGCCAAGCGACACTCATGCACCAAGGCGCTTTGCGCTACGTTGCACACGGCAAGCGTCTTATTCATGCCCATGGAAACGGCGTGCTTGAGCGCGGCCAATGTATCGGCCGTCTCACCCGACTGCGAAATGGTTACCACCAACGTATCAGGATCGGAGATTGAAGTGCGATATCGATACTCGCTTGCAATCTCCACATCAACGGGAATACCCGCAATGGATTCAAGCCAATATTTGGAAGTCAGCGCTGCATAGTAACTGGTACCACATGCCAACATCAGAATACGTCGAGTCTCGCTGAATACGGTTTGCGCATCACTGCCAAAAAGCGTCGGCGTAATGCCTTCGACCCCTTCGAGCGTATCGGCAATTGCTCGAGGCTGTTCAAAAATCTCTTTTTGCATGTAATGCCGATACGGACCGAGTTCTGCCGCGCCGGCATAGGCTTGAACAACCACTGCTTTGCGCTCAACGGGCTGCCACTGTGCCGCTCCCGTACGCGCGAAAATTTCGCAGGAATCTTGCGTCAGAGAAACCACGTCTCCATCGTCAAGATAGACAATACGATCCGTCACTCCGACAAGCGCCATCGCATCGCTTGCAATGAAGTTCTCTCCTTCCCCCAAACCGATCACCATGGGAGAGCCCTGACGGGCGCCGACAATGCGGTCAGGATATCTCTGATCAACAACAGCAATAGCATATGCGCCAACTACGCGAGAAAGCGCCTTTTTCAGCGCCTCAAGCAAGTCATCCTGCAAATAGAAATTGACCAAATGAGCCAGAACTTCCGTATCCGTCTGACTCTGCATTCGAACGCCGGTAGCCTGCAGCTCTGCTCGAAGTTCGGCAAAGTTCTCAATGATGCCGTTGTGAACCAATGCAATACGCCCGGCAATATGCGGGTGTGCATTGGCGACAACGGGACCGCCGTGCGTCGCCCAACGTGTGTGCGCAATGCCAACACTCCCCTGCATGCCTTCGGTTTGAATCTGTTCGGCCAAATCCTTGACGCGAGCCACGCTGCGAGCACGTTCGATCAAACCGTTGCGGATCACTGCCACACCGCAACTGTCGTATCCTCGGTACTCTAAACGCTTCAATCCCTGCAGAAGAATAGGTACAACATCCCTGCCGGCAACGCCGGCCACAATTCCGCACATGACCTATCCTCCGCCAATTAATTCTTGACGAACGTGTAGCCTTCGGGAACAGGAGGTTTCCACCCTTCAACAGTCGTCTGGCGAGCACGCGCTACGGTGAGTTTATTTTCCGGCGCATTGCGCGTAAGTGTCGTACCGGCACCAATCGTCGCCCCTTCTCCGACCTTCACGGGAGCTACAAGCTGTGTGCCGGATCCAATGAAGGCTCTGTCACCAATTTCCGTGCGGAACTTTTCCACACCGTTGTAGTTGCAGGTGATCGTTCCGGCGCCGATATTTACACCGGCCCCCATTGTCGTATCGCCAATGTAGGAAAGGTGATTGACCTTGGATCCCGCTCCAATTTCTGACTTCTTGACTTCGACAAAGTTACCAATGTGTACGTCAGCCGCCAACTGCGCGCCAGGGCGAAGACGAGAATAAGGACCGACCTTGGCACCCGGGCCAACCTTGGCCGAATCGATATGCGTATAGGCTTCGATACGAGTACCAGCTTCGATCTCGGCATTCCGAATGACGCAGTATGGCCCCACATACACGTTATCGCCCAGCTTGACATCGCCTTCGAATACGCACCCAACGTCAATCACGACATCACTGCCGCACTGCAGAGACCCGCGAATATCCAAACGAGAAGGATCAAGCACCGTTACGCCGCTTTCCGTCAATTGTTCGGCCAGATGATCCTGCCAAATACCTTCGAGTCGAGCCAATTGCGTCTTGGAATTGACACCTTCGACCTCAAAACTGCGGCGAGGACGAGCCGAGTTAATGCGTACGCCGTCACGCACAGCCAGCCCGATCACGTCCGTTAAATAGTATTCGCCCTGTGCATTGGAAGTCTTGAGTTCCGAAAGCCAGCCCTGCAGACGAGCCGTCGGCAACAACATGATGCCGGTATTGACCTCACGAATCTGCTTCTGACCTTCTGTTGCATCTTTTTGCTCAACAATGGCAACGATTCGCCCCTTCTGGCGCAAAATGCGCCCATATCCAGTGGGATTGCGCAAAACCGTCGTCAGAATGGCCATGCCATCTCCTGCAGCCGTCAGCAAACGTTCAATCGTTTCGGGCTGAACGAGAGGAACGTCTCCCAACAACACAAGCGTGTATTCAGCCGCAGGATCCAACTCAGCAAGCGCACACTGCAACGCATGTCCGGTGCCCATCTGGGGTTCCTGCAGGACAAAGCGAAGACCTTCACAGTGACCGAAAGCCGATTTCACGGCTTCGGCTCCACATCCCACAACCACAACGGTGCGAGAAACATCGGCAAGTTTTTTCACACTGCCAAGAACATGCCCCAGCATCGGAGTACCAGCCAATGGCTGCAACACTTTGGGCAAATTCGAACGCATACGCTTACCTTGCCCTGCAGCAAGAATGACAACGTTGATCATGAGTGGATTTCCTTTTGAGTTACGCCCTTTTGAATTTCCGTAGGTTTCGGGCGGAGTAAGATGAAATATCGGAATTATTGTGCCATCACAAACGCGCTTTGGCATTCTTCGAAAGCAAAAAACCCGCCGCAGGTCAACGCCGTCGGCGGGTTTTTCTTCACATCAGCGAACCGATCACGCGGCAGAAACCTGCTCAATACCGGCAAGCAGCCAACCGCTCGAATCGTCGTCCTTGCGAACAAGAACCCAGCGTTCGTTAACTTCTTCGAATTCGCCTTCAATCTTCATGGCGCCCTTGAACTGCATCACGGCCACATGCTCATTGGCATCAGCCATCTTGGCAACACCCAAAAGCTTGGCATCCAAATTGATGATTTCGGAAGACTGCTTGGCATTGCCTCGCTCGCGCAAACGGTGTGTAAGCTCAATGAACAGCTCATCGGATGTGAAGTCAGCCAACGAGTTGTAATCACCCGTATCCCAAGCCTTCTGCAGTCGGATGAAGTTGTCTTTGGCAACTTTTTCAAAGCCATCAACATCAAATCCTGCAGGAATTTCCAAACCAACAGAATCTTCACCAGCCGTGGCTTGAGCGCTCTGACGAGCAAACATGTCCATCACGCTGCCGGGACGCGACCCCATCGTTTCAGGCATCACAGCCGAAGGAGTTGCCGCAGGCTGCGGATTCTGAACGGGCTGGGCCTGCGTATAGCTATTGTGTGCCGGCTCACGAGTGCTTTCCGCATAACCCGGATGCGCTGCCGCAGACGAAGCGCTGCCCGCAGCACGGGTGGCAAACTTACCGAGCACCATACGAAGCACAAAATACAGCACGGCAGCAAGCAACACGATCATGATGATCTGACCGAGGCCTTCGGAAAGTCCCAAAGCACTCAAAAGAGCCGTGATACCAAGAGCTGCTGCAGCTCCCATCAAAATGTTGCGCATCATGGAGGGTTTAGCCGCATTTGCAGCTGCAGCCGTGCTCTTTTGCGGCTGAGCAGCATTCTGTCGAGCAGTCTGCCCCTGATTCAAGCTCGGAGCCTGAGGAGCAGGTGCAGCCTGGCGCAAAGCCGGAGCAGAACGCCCCAGACTGGATCCGCCGCCCAGACGACGTGCGGCCTCTGCATTGTCAATGACTGTGGTGAACATCACCAAACCCACGGCCAAAATGGCAAAAAGCTTTTTCATGTTTTCCTGTTTCTCTATTTCTCGTTGTTGTCACCTGCACGAAAAAACACCTGTTTTCATCGGCAGGCAGCGGCTACTAATTCTACGGTAGTGCCACCGGCCTTCAAACAGGTGTTTTCGTTGATGTGTATGCAATTTTTTCAATCGTGCAGAACTTCAGCCTAGGGCTTCAATCCAATATGCAATGCACAGACACCAAAGGTCATATTCTTCCAAGTCACACGATCCAGACCAGCATCTTCCATGATCTTGGCAAGCGTCTGCTGATCAGGATGCATTCGGATAGATTCCGCCAAATAACGGTAACTTTCCGCATCACCAGCAATTTTTTGCCCAAGCCACGGCATCAGCTTGAAAGAGTAAATATCGTAAAAAGGTTTGATCAGTTTCCAGCAGCGACTGAATTCCAAAACCACAACACGCCCGCCAGGACGTACGACACGCAGCATTTCTTTCAGTGCTCTGTCTTTGTGCGTCATGTTGCGAAGACCGAAACTGACCACCGCTACGTCAAAGTAGTTATCCTCAAACGGCAAAGCTTCACAGTCACAAATTGCTACATGCGCCTGGCTGCCAACAGCTTTCAAACGTTTGACACCTTCCTTGATCATTTCATGGTTGATGTCGGTAGCCCAAACCTCTCCACTACGTCCGACAACAGCCCCGAAACGGATGGCCATGTCACAAGTCCCCGAAGCAATATCGAGAATTTTCTGGCCTTCGCCAGCTCCGGACAGCTCCACGCAAGTACGCTTCCAAACACGGTGCAACCCGAAACTGAGAACATCGTTCATCAAGTCGTAGCGTTTGGCAACAGACTCGAAGACTTCCTTGACATCTTCTTCTTTCTGCTTTTCAGGAACGGCACGATAACCAAAGTCAACCTGCTTTTCCTCTTCAGCGACATGCTGCTTTTTTTCTTCTGTCATATTGGGAATCAGTGTTGATGCGAAGGACAGGTGGCCTTGGGTTTCGGCATAAACGGAACATTGGCCGGATCAGCAGGATCTCGGCTAGCACCTGCATTTTTGAGCTGTTCAAGGTAACTATCCCAAAGCTCCTGCTGGCGCATGCCAAGGTCCTTCAGATAATCCCAACTGTAAATACCCGAGTCGTGTCCGTCATCAAAGACAAAACGAAGCGCATAACGTCCAGTCGGTTCCACAGCCTTGATATCAACGTCACGCTTGCCGACCTGCAGTTTGGCTTGATCCGGGGTATGCCCCGTAACCTCTGCAGAAGGAGAGAAGACACGTAAAAATTCAAATGAGAACGAAAAGCTGCTGCCGTCGTCAAAAGCAATGTCAAAGCGCTTGCTTTTCTTGTGCAGGCTTATGTCAACGGGAAAAGCCATCTGCAGGATATCCTTTGAAGAAAAAAGCGCGCCCACGTGCGCGCTCTTATGCCGATCTGTCAGATTGGTGCCGCCGGCGGGACTCGAACCCACATCACAGCCTTCGGAGGGCCATATTCTATCCAGTTGAACTACGGCGACGGACGGCAAGCATTATACGGAACAGAGAGGGGTCTTTCGCAAATTCACACGTCAGATTCCCGATGGATCCACTTCAATCGTCCACTCAGTACCAGTATTTCGGGGATCAGGCTGATTCAAAACAGCCATCCATCTCCTCAAAAAAGCATGCAGTCTTGCACGAGAACTCGACTCAACCAAAAGTTGTCCCCGTTCCAAATCCTTCAGTCGCATCAGCGACATGGGAACAGGCTCATAAACACAAATATCTTCAGCATTGATCTGATCAGCCAAATCTCTGGCCCGACGCAAAAACCCCAATGCTCGTTCCAAAGTTCGGGCTTGGGCCGTCAAAAGAGCCTGTCGACAAAAAGGAGGCAAAGCACTTTCTTCCCGTTCTTTGAGAAGCCGATGCGCAAACTGCTCATAATTTTGTGTCTGCATATCCGCATAAACAGGGTGGTCAGGATAACGGGTCTGAATCATGACCAGTCCGGCTCGATCCGCACGACCGGCTCGTCCCGCCACCTGCATAAGAGTTGCAAAAAGACGCTCTTCAGCCCTGATATCGGGACTCACAAGCTGCGCATCGGCATTGAGTACGACAACCAAGGACACACGTTTAAAGTCGTGTCCCTTGGAAATCATCTGAGTGCCAACTACGATATCAACATCACCCGCATGCACAGATTCAAATGCTGATTCCGCTGCTGATTTGCTTCGTACGCTGTCTCGATCAATTCTCAAAACTCTCGCGTCAGGCCACAGCGCCTCAATTGCTTCCTCTATACGCTGCGTACCAGTGCCAACAGGGAGAATTTCCGTGTTGCCGCACGATGGACAACGCACGGGAATGCCGTAGCCCCGGCCACAGTGATGACACACCAAGCGCCTTTCAGCTTTGTGGAAAACCGTAAAACTGGAGCAGTGCATACAGCGACTCACCCAACCGCATGCGCTGCAGCTGATAACCGGAGCATATCCGCGCCGATTGATAAAAATCAGCACTTGTCCACCTCCAGCAATGGCCTGCGTAACAGCTTCTTTCACCTCATCGGCAAAAACCGAAGGTTTGCGCTTGGATACGTCTATAAGTTCCAGTGTCGGCAGATTGGCTGTTGCAATAGCCCGATTTGTCAACGTAAGGCATTTATAGTTTCCAAGCCGCATCTGCTGCCACGTTTCCAGCGAAGGTGTAGCCGAACCCAGCACACACGCGATTTTATTGTCAAAGGCTCGCTTAAGTGCGACATCCCGAGCCGAAAACCGCATACCTTCCCCTGCTTTGTAGCTTGGGTCATGTTCCTCATCCACAATGATCAGGGATAATTTTGCAAAGCTGGCAAACACAGCCATGCGAGTGCCTACCAAAATTCTGGCTCTTCCTTCATGCACTGCCAACCAGTTTTTCGCTCGCTCCTTTTGCGTAAGATTGGAGTGCATCGTAACGACCAACAACTCTGAAAAGCGTGCCCGTACACGGGCTTCAAGCTGAGGCGTCAAATTGATTTCCGGCACCAAAAGCATCACTTGTGCCTGCAAATCTCTTGCTAAAACGCTTTCGATAATGTGCAGATACACTTCCGTCTTGCCTGATCCTGTCACGCCGAAAAGCAAGAACGGAGCGTAGCCAGAACTACCGGCCACTGCATCGGCAGCTGCCTGCTGCTGCGCGTTGAGTTTGGGAGCCGGTTCAAAAGCGATGCATTTTGCTTTGATCTCTCGCAGTCTCTCCAACCGCTTTTCATATGTCGCAGTCGGCGGCTGTCTAAAGAAAGTCGGCAGGGCTGACAAAGCAGCCTCTCCTTTAGGACGCAGATAATAGTCCGCAGCAAAACTCATCGTTTGAAGCCACTCCTGACTCAGAGCTCGTACGTCTTTGAACACTTTCAAAATGGACTTGATCCGATTAGCCGGAACCTCAGAAGTCGCAGCTAATCCTGTCACCAAGCCGATTACTTTGCGCGAGCCCAACTGCACGAGTACTCGATCTCCAATCTGCGGCACGGGATTGTCGCCAAGCAAATAATCAAGCTCAGGCAAAGGAGCATCGACAATTACTTTGACAAACTTCGCAGATTCCATATCAAGAGCGAGAAAGGTGGTATTACGGTGATGTTGATGGCATTGTAAAGGCTCAGCCATGATGTCATCGGCATGTGAAAAACTCCGTCCTACCTGTGGATAACTATGTGGAAAACGGTCTTTTCCACCAATCATTGGGAAAATAGCCTCCCACCCACTACCCCTTGGAGTGTTTATACAATTGAACTGTAATTCCCTTTTAAATCAACAACTTACATCGATAATACAAAAGAAAACCCCTCTCATTGAGGGGCTTTCTTTTTTTCACAGACTGTGATCAAAGCTGTGGATAACTTTGTGGAAAACAATTTTTCCACAACTTCTTGGGGCAGATTTGAATCCACCCACAAGAGATTTAAATCTGATGCATCTGAC
This sequence comes from Sutterella sp., assembly GCA_019410445.1. Taxonomy (GTDB): domain Bacteria; phylum Pseudomonadota; class Gammaproteobacteria; order Burkholderiales; family Burkholderiaceae_F; genus Duodenibacillus. The sequence goes on along the minus strand of DXSO01000006.1, from coordinate 10,967 downwards.
GGGAGTACGTGTGAACTTCATCAACCAAAATACGAACAGCGTCAGGATCCGTATGTTGATTGATTCCGTGACCAAGATTGAACACATGGCCACCATTGCTCACCTTGCCAAAACTGTCGATCACACGCCGAGCTTCACGACGAATTGAAGCCTCGTCAGCAAAAAGCACTGCAGGATCGAGATTGCCCTGTAAAGCCACTTTGTCCTGCACGCAAGCACGAGCTTTCGCAAGATTTACCGTCCAGTCCAACCCAATGCAATCGGCACCAGAAGCAGCCATTTCTTCCAACCACAGACCGCCCCCCTTCGTAAAGAGAATGACAGGAACCCGCTCACCGTCATTTTCACGAATCAAGCCATCAACGATCTGCTTCATGTACTTAAGACTGAAACGCTCGAAACAGCCGTCAGCCAATGCTCCGCCCCACGTATCAAAAATCTGAACAGCCTGGGCACCTGCAAGAATCTGAGCATTCAAATATGCCGTGACAGCTCGTGCATTAACGTCAAGAATGCGTTCAAGCAAGTCCGGACGTGAATACATCATTTTCTTAATCGTTGCAAAGTCTCGGGAGCTTCCGCCTTCGACCATGTAGCAGGCCAGAGTAAAGGGCGAACCGGAAAAACCGATAAGCGGTACACGATTGTCGAGCTCACGTCGAATGACGCGCACTGCCTCAGTGACGTAGCCGAGGCTCTCTTCAATATCAGGAACGTACAAAGCATTGACTGCTTCTTCACTTTGTACAGCCTTTTCAAAAACGGGTCCCTCCCCCGCTACAAAGCTCAAACCAAGCCCCATAGCATCGGGTACCGTCAGAATATCCGAAAATAAAATAGCGGCATCAAGACCATAACGATCTACCGGCTGCAACGTAACTTCGCAAGCCGCCTCCGGGCACTTAGCAAGTGCCAGAAAGGAACCCAGTCGAGCACGCGTCGCATTGTATTCGGGCAGATATCGGCCGGCCTGTCGCATCAGCCACATCGGGGTATAGTCGGTATGTTCGCGCTTGAGTGCACGCAGGAAAGTATCGTTGGTCGGTTTCATGGGAAAACAAAAATCTCTACAAAGCGTCCGAGAAGCTTCGGATTCTCGCACACCAAACCTGTGTTCTTGGTTAACAGAAGACCGAGATGGGGTTATTGTCAATATTCACGCTCGGCCTGGAGCCAAAAAAGATGCCGTTTGTGGTTTATTCGACGGCAAACTCAAAGTAGCACTTGCCGCTCCCCCAGTCGACGGGAAGGCCAATGCCAAGCTCTGCGCATTCTTAGCCAAGGAGCTCGGCACAGCAAAATCCGCTGCCAGTCTCGTTACTGGCGAAACCAGCCGCGAAAAAAGAATTCGCATCAAAGGCGTGTCTTTCGAACACGCCTTTGCAAAATTGCAGCCGATGGAAACTTAACGAATCACCAAAACGGGACGATCAGCCTCAGCAAGCGTCTTCTGTGTTTCAGATCCCAGGAAAAGACTTCCCAGAGACCCCAGACCACGACTAGCCATCACGATGAAGCGAGCATCGTAACGCATGGCCACGTCCAAAATGCCCTCATGAGGCGAAGCAGCATGCTCGGCCAGCACCATGTAACGAACACCTGCAGCCTCAGCTTCTTCTGCAATTGTCTGCAACCGATCACGCACTTCCTGCGGCTCTCCTTGCAAGCCCTCTGCCGGGGCCTCCCCCTTGACAACCGTCATTCCCAACAGCGGCAAACCCAACGTTTTTGCAAGTGAAACTGCCGTGGTGATCCCTTTTTCAGACAAACTGCTGCCGTCGGTACAGACCTGAATTACATCCGTAAAGTCTTGTGCGTCCATCGTGATAATCCTTTTCTCAAATCTCTATGAGAGAGTCGCCTTCGGCGAACTATCCCTCAATGCTAGCGCACACCAGCCGAAGCTGTCATGCGCAAAAAAGAAAAACGGCCTTTTATCCGACATACTCCCCCGTTGGTAAACGATGGGACGTTCAGAAAAAGGCCGCTTCTCAGGCAAGGCGTTTTCACGCCGTTGCTTTTGGTCAGTGCCGCATACGCTTGATGTAAGCGATCTGTGCAGCCAAAGCTGCCATGGTCGCTTCGAGCTTGGCAATCTCCATATTGCTCTGCGCCTTGGCGCGGTGAAGCTTCGCTTCTTCGAGCGCCTGCTTCGCCTTGGCTTCATCGAGATCCTTGCTGCGAATGGCCGTATCGGCAAGTACCGTCACGCGGTCAGGCTGCACCTCAAGGATGCCGCCGGCAACAAACACGTTCTCCTGAGCGTCCTCGGTCGTCGTGATACGCACGGCACCAGGACGAATGCGGGTAATCAGAGGAACGTGTCCGGGCAGAATACCAAGCTCACCTTCCTGACCCGGCAAAGCCACAAACTTGGCTTCTCCGGAGAAGATGGCCTCTTCCGCGCTGACGACGTCAACAAAAATCGTAGCCATAGGTTGCTCCATTAAATCGGCTGGATGCCGGCGCAGAGCGGAAAACGCTGTTTTGACGATTTCCGCATCTGCTTCGAGCCGGAATTTACTTGATCGTCTTGGCCTTTTCGAAGGCTTCGTCGATCGTGCCGACCATGTAGAAAGCCTGTTCGGGCAGCTGATCGCATTCGCCGTCAACAATCATCTTGAAGCCGCGAATGGTTTCCTTGAGCGGAACATACTTACCAGGAGAACCCGTGAACACTTCGGCCACGTGGAAGGGCTGAGACAAGAAGCGCTGAATCTTACGTGCGCGGGTCACAGCAAGCTTATCCTCGGGCGAAAGTTCATCCATACCGAGAATTGCGATGATGTCACGCAATTCCTTGTACTTCTGCAGAGTTTCCTGAACACGGCGAGCAACCGTGTAGTGTTCTTCGCCAATGATGTTGGGGTCAACCTGACGGGACGTAGAGTCAAGCGGGTCAACAGCCGGATAAATACCCAAAGCAGCGATATCACGGCTCAACACAACGGTTGCATCCAAGTGGCTGAACGTGGTAGCCGGAGACGGGTCAGTCAAGTCGTCAGCGGGAACATACACAGCCTGAATCGAGGTAATGGAACCCGTCTTCGTAGATGTGATTCGTTCCTGCAACTTACCCATTTCTTCAGCCAGCGTCGGCTGATAGCCCACAGCGGAAGGCATACGGCCAAGCAGAGCAGACACTTCGGTACCGGCAAGGGTGTAGCGGTAGATGTTGTCAATGAAGAGCAGGATGTCGCGGCCTTCGTCACGGAAGGCTTCTGCCATCGTCAGACCCGTCAAAGCCACGCGCAAACGGTTGCCCGGCGGTTCGTTCATCTGACCGAACACCATAGCCACCTTGTCGAGAACCTTGGACTCTTCCATTTCGTGGTAGAAGTCATTACCTTCACGGGTACGTTCACCGACACCTGCGAACACGGAGTAACCACCGTAGGCCTTGGCGATGTTGTTGATGAGCTCCATCATGTTGACGGTCTTGCCCACACCAGCACCACCGAACAGACCGATCTTGCCGCCCTTGGCGAACGGGCAGATCAAGTCAATAACCTTAATGCCGGTTTCCAGCAGATCCACAGAGGGGCTCAGTTCATCGAACTTCGGAGCCGCACGGTGAATCGTACGACGTTCTTCTTCGCCGATGGGACCGCAATCATCGATGGGACGGCCAAGCACGTCCATGATACGGCCCAGGGTCTTGTGACCGACCGGCACAGAAATGCCAGCGCCGGTGGAGCGAACCTTCATGCCGCGCTGCAGACCTTCGGACGAGCCCATGGCAATGGTGCGCACCACGCCGTCGCCCAGCTGCTGCTGCACTTCAAAAGTCAGGCCGGCTTCGGCCAGGGTGTTGGTCTCATCCTGTTCCAGGACGAGAGCGTCATAAACCTTCGGCATCGCGTCGCGGGGGAATTCAATGTCCACCACAGCGCCGATGACCTGAACGATTTGTCCGATACTCATTGGTTTTTCCTCGGTATTCAAATCTGTTTCTTAAGACACGGCGGCGGCACCACCGACAATTTCGGTGATTTCCTTCGTAATGCCGGCCTGACGGGTCTTGTTATAGACGAGCTGCAGTTCACCGATCAACTTCTTCGCGTTGTCCGAAGCGGCCTTCATGGCCACCATACGGGCAGACTGCTCGGAAGCCATGTTTTCTGCAACCGACGAATAAATCAAAGCTTCGACGTAGCGCTTGAGCAATTCGTCGAGCACGGTCTGCGCATCCGGTTCGTAGATATAGTCCCACGAATACGCATGCGGTTTTTCCCCGAGGGATGCGAGCTTGTCGTCGGTAAGCGGCAAAAGCTGCTCTATGACCGGTTCCTGCTTCATCGCGTTAATAAAACGCGAGTAAGCAAGGTACACGCAATCAACCTTGCCCTGCGAGTAGGCATCGAGCTGCACTCGAATGGCACCCAGAAGACGTTCCAACTGGGGACGGTCACCGAGCTGCACAGCCTGACTGACAACCTCGAGACCGGCGTGGCCGCAGAATGCGACAGCCTTGTTACCAAGAGCCGTCACCTGCATCGACACGCCCTGCTCACGAAGTTCAGCTACCTTATGCAGGACCTGACGCTGAATATTGGTGTTCAGCGCGCCAGCCAAACCCTTGTCCGTAGACACCATGATGAGCGCAGCCTTACCGGTCTGAGCCTTGTGCTTGACGAGGAACGGATGGCTGTAGTCCGCACGAGCGGCCGAAAGATGCGCAATGATGTTGCGCACCTTATCGGCGTACGGGCGGGCCGCGCGCATACGATCCTGAGCCTTACGCATCTTCGAGGCCGCAACCATTTCCATCGCCTTGGTGATCTTTCGCGTGTTCTGCACGCTCTTGATCTTTCCGCGAATTTCCTTTGTACTAGGCATGAGGTCCTCTCAGAGTGTGTTGGTACCGATTACCACGCACCGTTCTTCTTGAACTGTTCGATGGCAGACTTCATGACGGCACTGTCTTCCTTGGACAGTTCCTTCTTCTGCTCAATACGTTCAACAAGATCAGCGTGGTGCTGCTGCAGGTATTCGCGCATAGCACGTTCGCACTTGAGCGCATCCTTAACGGACACATCGTCAAATGCACCCATTTCCACAGCAAACAACGTTACAGCTTCTTCCCAAACCTGCAGAGGCTGGTACTGAGGCTGCTTCATCAATTCGGTCACAACACGGCCGCGTTCGAGCTGCTTGCGGGTTGCTTCGTCCAGATCGCTAGCGAACTGAGCAAAAGCAGCCAATTCACGATACTGAGCCAGAGCCAGACGCACACCACCGCCAAGCTTCTTGATGATCTTGGTCTGAGCAGCACCACCCACGCGAGACACCGAAATACCGGGGTTAATAGCGGGACGGACACCTGCATTGAACAAGTCGGTTTCCAAGAAGATCTGACCGTCGGTAATAGAAATCACGTTCGTCGGCACGAAAGCGGTCACGTCGCCAGCCTGCGTTTCAATGATCGGCAGAGCCGTCATAGAACCAGTCTTGCCCTTAACGGCACCATTGGTGAAACGTTCGACGTACGTCGGATTCACACGGGCGGCGCGTTCCAACAAGCGAGAGTGCAGGTAGAACACGTCACCAGGATAAGCTTCGCGTCCGGGCGGACGACGCAACAGCAGGGAAATCTGGCGATAAGCCCAAGCCTGCTTGGTCAAGTCGTCATAAACAATCAAGCTGTCCTGACCACGGTCACGGAAGTATTCGCCCATCGTGGCACCCGCATAGGGAGCGATGTACTGCAGAGCGGCGGATTCAGAAGCCGTTGCAGCCACGATAATGGTGTACTCCATAGCACCGTGCTCTTCGAGCTGGCGCACAACGTTAGCAATCGTAGAGGCCTTCTGACCGATAGCGACGTAAACGCAAATCAGATCCTTGCCCTTCTGATTGATGATCGTGTCGATAGCAATAGCGGTCTTACCAGTCTGACGGTCACCAATGATCAATTCGCGCTGGCCGCGGCCAATCGGAATCATGGCGTCAATGGACTTCAGACCCGTCTGAACAGGCTGGCTAACAGACTGACGATCAATCACGCCAGGAGCAACCTTTTCGACGACGTCGAATTCTTCAGTCTCGATCGGGCCCTTGCCGTCAATCGGCTGGCCGAGAGCGTTCACCACGCGGCCGATCAAAGCCGGACCAACGGGGACAGAGAGAATACGACCGGTGGTCTTAACCGTATCGCCTTCAGAAATATGTTCGTAGTTGCCGAGAATAACGGCACCAACGGAATCACGTTCAAGGTTGAGCGCGAGGCCGTAGGTATTGCCGGGGAATTCCAGCATTTCGCCTTGCATCACGTCGTGAAGACCGTGCACGCGGCAAATACCGTCGGTCACCGAAACCACGGTGCCCTGGGTACGGAGATCAGCCGAAACCCCGAGGCCTTCGATTCGCTGCTTCAGCAGTTCGCTGATTTCACTAGGATTAAGTTGCATTCTTAGAGCTCCGAAATTTATGCGGTGAGCGCCGCCTTCATCTGCGCAAGACGCGCACGAACCGAACCATCAAGGACTTGGTCTCCCACACGGACACAAACGCCACCGATCAGGTCCTTATTGATGGACACTTCCGGACGAAGCGTTACTCCGGGGAATTTACTACTGAGAGCCTTGACTAGCTGGTCGACGTCCTTCTTGGTTAGCGCGTAGGCGGACTCGATGTAGGCGTCAGCGACACCTTCGGATTCGTTTTTAAGCGCACGGAACTGCGCGGCGATCTCGGGCAAAGCACAGAGACGACCATTTTCGATGACTGTGCGCAGAAGGCCTTTCAGCTCGGAGGGAGCCTCCTCACCAATCGACCCGGCAAGCAGGTCATACATTTGGTCATCGGTTACCTTAGGATCGGACACGAGTTCGGCAACCTGCGGTTCAGCCACCGCAGAGCTGAGAGCACAGAGCGACTGCTCAATCTCAGCGGCATGCGCAGTGTCCCCACGTTCCTCAAGAGCCTTCCAAAGACCCAGAGCGTAAGGGCGGGCAATCGTCGAAAGTTCAGCCATGATTAGAGCTTCGCCTTAAGTTGTTCAAGAAGCTGTGCGTGAACGGACTTGTCCACTTCACGAGCAAGAATCTGCTCAGCACCAGCAACAGCAAGAGCGGCAACTTCGTCACGAAGCTGTTCGCGGGCACGCTGCATTTCCTGGGCTGCTTCAGCTTTAGCGCTCGCAAGGATGCGATCGGCCTCAGCCTGAGCACGTTCCTTGGCGTTTTCAACGATGGCAGCACCACGCTTTTCGCCGTCCGAGACGATGGTCGTTGCATGAGCACGAGCTTCTGCTTCGATCTCGCGGCCCTTAGCCTGTGCTTCAGCAAGAGCCTGATTGCTCTTGTCAGCAGCAGCAAGCCCCTGGGCGATCTTGTTTTGGCGCTCTTCGATCGCTTTGATCAGAGGCGGCCAGATGTACTTCATCGTGATCCAACATCCGATGAAGAACACCACCATCTGTACAAACAGAGAGGCATTAATGTTCATTGTCAACCCCGTTTCTGTCGCGAACCTCACCGGCGGTCAAGCATAGGCATCACCGCCGAAAAGGTTCTCGCAACAACGTCAATAAAAAATAAACGGTAATGGACCGAGCCGTTTGCTATCGGTCCTCAAAACCGAGTATTAGCCGACGAACGGGTTGGCAAAAGCGAACATCATGGCCACGCCGACGCCGATAAGGAAGGCAGCGTCGATCAGGCCGGCCAGAAGGAACATCTTCGTCTGAAGAGCGTTCATCAGTTCGGGCTGGCGAGCAGCGGATTCAAGATACTTCGAACCCATGATGGCGATACCAAGGCAGGCGCCCATGGCACCGAAGGCGATGATAAGGCCGGAGGCCAGGGCAACCATAGCAACGTTGGTCATTGCAAACTCCTTAAGTTTTTCCGTTTAGGAATGAAAAAAGAGATAGAAAAGAAAAGGAAAAAATATCTGTCAGTGTCCTTCATGAGCCTGACCAATGTAAACCAAGGTCAGCATCATCATGATGAACGCCTGAAGCAGAACAATCAAAATGTGGAACAGCCACCAGCAAAGGCCGGCGAAAATCTGGCCGAACACGCTCAAAGAGCCTCCGAACACGCCGAAGCTCATGGCATAGCCGCCGAGCAAAGCGATCAGGAAGAAGAGCAGTTCACCTGCATACATGTTACCGAAGAGTCGCATGCCGAGACTGACAGTCTTTGCAAGATACTCAACAAGGTTCAGCGCCGCATTGAAAGGCCACAACAGGAAGTGGTTACCAAACGGAGCCGAAAACAGCTCGTGGAACCAACCACCAGCACCTTTGATCTTAAAGCCGTAGTACAGGCTGAGCAGAAGAACGGCCAGAGAAATACCCATGGTACCGTTCAGGTCAGCTGTAGGCAGCGGACGCAGATACTGGATGCCGAAAAGACCTGCAATAGCGGGCAGTAAATCGACAGGAACCAAGTCGATTGCGTTCATCAGTACGACCCAAGCGAAAACCGTCAGCGCACAAGGAGCGATAAATGTACGATCCCCGTGAACAATCGATTTACTCTGCTCTTCGACCATGTCCACAAGCATTTCCACGGCGCACTGGAACTTGCCCGGCACACCGCTTGTTGCATTCTTCGCCGCACGACGAAATACCAGCAACATGACGACCAGCATGAGAACAGAGAAGAAGATGGTGTCGTAGTTGATGACCGAAAAGTCAATGATTGACTGCATCTTGCCGGAGGCATTATGCGTCAGGTGGTGAAGCATATATCCGGTCGAGCTAAGTGCTCCTTCTGTAGCCATAACCAAATCCCTTTGGGTCTCAGTGTTTAATAAAGATCGAAATCAGCTGTCCGAATACTCCGGCAAAAATACCGGCGAACATTGCGGGCCAGTTGAGTTCGGCAAAGAACTTCGCCGTCAGCGCAAAGAGTACGCAGATCACGAAAATCTTGAGGAGTTCCCCCAGAGGTATCATGATCGGAGCAATCGGCTTTTTACTGCTGAAACTCCGAATCAGACACAAGGCGAACACAGCGTTGGGAACAACAACACACATACCGCCAGCCGCGGCAGACCACCCCGCAACCGAACCGAAAACGATTCCAGTCACAAGCGCTGTCACGATGACGGTTGCGAACTGCCAGAACACGACACGAATCAGTTCTTCACGATTCATATCGCGCTCAACTCCCTTTTAAATGGCGCTATTTTACGTGTGTACATACTCTTTAACAAGTATCTGAAGGACTTAAAGTCCTTACCACCACAGAGGTAGGCGGCGGCGCATTCTGCCAGTTTTTTGACACCTTTGCCAAATCCAAAATGCACATCACCCCCTTTTTTCCATCAGCACAAACCCATATGCTTCTTTTTCCTGTTACATTTTTTCAGGTGCGAGCTTAGCAATCAGAGCATCTAAATCATCGAGATCGGCGAAATCAATAACAATCTTGCCGCGACCCTTTTTTCCGTAAACGACATGAACCGGTGCTCCTATTGAATCGGCCAACCGTTCTTCCAGAATACGGTCATCCGCACTCTTTTCCTTTTTAGGTTGAGGGGCAGCTTCCTTTTCCGACAATCGAGCAATCAGACGTTCAGTTTCTCGAACCGACAACTCTTTAGCAACAATCTCGTTGGCCACTTGTATCTGGTCGGCACCGGACAACGCAAGCAAAGCACGAGCATGCCCCATGTCAATTTTTCCATCTGACAACATCTGCTTGACGACTTCCGTCAAATTCAAAAGACGAAGTAAGTTAGACGTTGCCGAACGGCTGCGGCCAATCGCCTCTGCAGCTTGTTCATGCGTATACCCGAACTCTTCAATTAAACGACTTACGCCAAGAGCCTCTTCAATGGCGTTTAAGTCTTCGCGCTGCATATTCTCTATAAGAGCCATCGCCAACGCATTCTTATCATCCACATCTCGCACTATGGCCGGCACCGTCTTCTTACCAGCCAATTTGCTCGCTCGATATCGTCTCTCGCCAGCAATGATTTCGTAACGTCCCCCCGCTGTTGGTCTCACAATAATCGGACTAATAACGCCCTGTTGACGGATTGACTCACTCAATTCCTGCAGTTTTTCCTGCTCCATCAGCGTCCGAGGCTGATATTTCCCCGCCTTTAGCTGACCGATATCAATTTCACGAACCTCGGGGCCAGTTTGTTGTTTTTCTCGTTGTGCTTCAGCAGCGCTCGCCTTTGCTGGAGTAGGAATACTCGCCGGAACTTCCGCCCCCAAAAGCGCAGATAAGCCACGACCGAGACGATTGGTTTTCTTTATTGCCATAACGCTTTACTCCTTTTGAGCAGCTTCTACTTCATCCTTTACACGCCGAATCAGTTCACGTCCGAAATCTAGGTATGCCTTGGCGCCTGTACTTGTCTTCTTGTAATACATCACTGGCTTACCAAAAGATGGAGCCTCTGCCAAACTCACGTTACGAGGAATGACCGAATCAAAAACAACAGCACCAAAAGTCTGAATGAGCTCATTGCTTACTAAGTTCTGCAGTGAGATTCGTGGACTGTACATAACTCGTAGAACGCCAATGACTTTCAGGTTAGGATTTTTATTGGCTACCACACGATTGATTGTTCCAACTAAATCACTCAATCCCTCCATTGCGTAGTACTCGCATTGCATCGGCACAATGACTCCCATGGCACTGCACAGAGCATTGACCGTGATAAGCGAAAGCGATGGCGGACAGTCAATCAAAATAAAGTCATAACGATCGTCAACTTTGGCCAGGATATTTTTCAAAAGATTGTCGCGATCCTTCAAATCAGCAATTTCAAGTTCTGCAGCAGACAGTTCTCTATTGGAAGGAATAACGTCATAACCAGCAATCTCACTTCTGCGAACCACTTGGTCAAATTTGACTTTTTTATTAACTAATAAATCATAAATAGTGAATTCGCACTCACTTTTTTCTATACCAGACCCTGTCGTTGCATTCCCCTGGGCATCCAAGTCCACAAGAAGAACCTTCTTGCGTTTTTTCGCTAAAGCGGCTGCGGTATTG
>DXSO01000059.1:5500-9813 GCA_019410445.1 Sutterella sp. | reverse complement strand
GCATATGACTCCTACGGCACGCCGAGCCGATATCGTGCTGCCGGCTTGTTCAAGTTTTGAGAGAAACGACATCGAGGTTGTTGGAACCTACACGCACAAAGCAATTGCGGCGATGCATCAAGCAATGGCGCCATTGGGACTTTCTCGCAGCGACTATTCAATATTTTTGGAAATTGCCGAGCGATTGGGGTTAGGTCAAGCTTTTGGAGAGGGACGCTCAGAAGCTCAGTGGATTCAATATTTTTATGAGTCAGCTCGAAAGTTGACGGATGAATTGCCGGATTTTGAGGATTTTTGGAAAAAAGGCGTGGTGTTCTTTAAACCTCTTAAAGAGGATCCGGCACGCACTTTTTGGAGAAATTTCCGAGCGGCTCCACGGCAATTTCCACTTCCGACTCCGAGCGGAAAAATTGAGTTGTGCAGTCAGAGGCTTCAGTCTTTTGGGTACGATGAGGTGCCGAATCACCCTGTATATCTTGAAAATGACTTGCCCGATGCAAAGAACTTTCCATTGATATTGCTGAGTATAAAGAGCGAGCATCGGCTGCATTCTCAACTTGAAGGCGAAAAACGGCAAAGTAAACAGAGTGGGCTAGAACTCTGTTATCTTCATCCCAAAGATGCTGATGTTCGGGAAATTTCTGACGGAGACACGGTTGTTATACGAAATAGTTTGGGTGCAGTACTGGCAAGTGTGCGACTGACGAAGGATATTCGAAGCGGGTGTGTTGCGATTGCTCATGGAGCTTGGCTGTCGGATGCCGGTGATTTGGTCGAGCGTGGGGCAGCGAGCAATCTTTTGGTGCCGGATACGCCAACGTCACGTATCGGTAATGCCAATATTGCTTCGGGCAATGGTGTGGAAGTTTGCCGTTGGTTTGGTGGCTGAAGTAAGAAGGATGTCCGGTCGAAAGAATGCACAATTCTTAGTTAGGAGCGTGCTTGGAAATAGGAAAAAGGCGGAAGCTTTGGTGTAGAAGCTTTATAATTAATAGATTGCGGGTAGCTTTTATGGGCGGACCCGGCAACATCACAACCAAAAGATCTGCTGCAGTTTCATTGTTTTCGCAGCAGAGTTCTCGGTGCCAGCCGGGACGGCAGGATATAGATGCTAGATAAGGAGCATTCAGAAAATGGCTATCTCAACGAATGAACAGATTCTCAAGACGTTTCTGACGGCGCATGCGCGTTTGGCGTGTGCGACGAAGGAAGTTTCCGAGAAGCTTGGCGGTAAGACTCCGAAGATTACCCAAAAGGAGTTCCAAGAGCTTATCGATTCGAGTTCGGAATTGCTCAAAGAGTCCGTAAAGCTTGCCGTGTTGCTTGGTGTCAAGCTTGAGGCTCCGGCAGAAAAGACGGCTAAGAAGACGGCAACCAAGAAGACAGCGGCAAAAAAACTCGAGGAAGACGATATTGATGAAGCCGCAAAGCCTGCTGCTAAAAAATCAGCAGCCAAGAAGGCCGACTCAGAAGATGGCGAAGAAAAGCCGGTTCGCAAGTGCTCAACTCGCAAGACGGCTGCCAAAAAGTAATTACTCAAAAGATATTGTTGCTTGAAAACCGCGGTTTCGTGCCATTTTGATGACGCGAACTGCGGTTAATTTTTTATCAGGTCATGACTCTTTCTGAAAACAGATATCGAGCGGGAGTCAGTGCTCCTCATCGATTGGCATCACGGGTTGGCGCAGAAGTTTTGGCCGACGGCGGAACGGCGATTGAGGCTGCTGTGGCTACGGCTGCGGCATTGTCGGTAGTGTATCCGCACATGAATTCCATTGGGGGCGACAGCTTCTGGCTGATCAAGAAAAAGGAGGCTGCACCCGTTGCTGTTTGCGCTTGTGGTCAAGCGGCAGAAGCTGCATCGATACAGTGGTATAAGTCACGGGGGTGTTCTGCACTGCCTACAAGAGGCGCTTTGGCGGCATTGACCGTGCCTGGAACGGTTCGAGGGTGGGAAACGCTTTTGTCGATGCCCGGACATTGCAGGCATCTGTCTTTGAAGAGAATTCTTGAGCCGGCCATTCTGTTGGCAGAGAAAGGATTTCCAGTTTCCCATAGCCAGGCAAGAACAACAGCTGAAGTTTTTAACGAACTCAAAAAATACTCAGGATTTTCCGAAGTTTTTCTAAAAAAAAACGGAGATTACCATCGAGTTGGTGAGTGCCTTCGGCAAGTTGCATTGGCAAAAACTTTGAGTCGATTGGCCCATAACGGACTGCAGGATTTTTACACGGGAGAGACGGCAGAATTAATGTGTCGTGAGCTCCAGGAAATTGGAAGTCCTTTGACGGCAAAGGATTTTGAGATTTGTACGGCAAGAGTGGTTGAACCTTTGCACCTTCGTGCTTTTGGACAAGACTTTTATAACCTTCCGGAACCTACGCAAGGGGTAGCTTCACTGGCAATTCTCGGTTTAGTGGATCGACTCGCAATTGACCCCAAGGATACAGTCGCTTTTATTCACGCTGTTGTTGAAGCAACCAAAGTTGCATTTGATTGGCGAAATAAGAATCTGGGCGATCCTGCATGGATGAATCAATCCACTCGAGATTTTTTGTCAGCATCATCGCTTGATGCTTTGGCTGGACGAATTGATTTGCTGTCGGCTGGTTCGTTTTCTCAGAAACAAGCTCAGGGTGACACCGTCTGGTTCGGAGTCGCTGATGATGAAGGAACGGTTGTCAGTTGTATTCAAAGTATCTACTGGGAGTACGGCAGCGGCATCGTACTCAAAAACACTGGTGTATCGATGCAAAATCGAGGTTGTGCTTTCAAGTTTGAGCATGGACATCCCAATAGTCTGAGACCGGGAGCACTTTCTTTTCATACGCTCAATCCGGCGATGCTCATTACGGAAGACGGCAGTGTGACAGCGTACGGTACGATGGGAGGAGAAGGACAACCGCAAACACAGGCGGCGGTTATTTTGCGGCATTTGTTCGGTATGCCTCTGGAGCAGGCGATTGCCGAGCCGAGGTGGCTGATTGGCAGAACCTGGGGAGATGAAACGGCAAAGCTTCGGTTGGAATCTCGTTTTGACTCTCGGGTGATCGAAGAACTCAAAGTTTTGGGACACGATGTCGAAATTTTGAGTGAAGCTTTTAGTGACACGATGGGACATGCCGGTGCCGTGAGTCGAGATTTCAGCGGCATTGTGTCGGGGGCTTCGGATCCTCGTTGTGACGGCAGTTTTGAGGCAGTTTGAAAAAATTAAAAAAAATCCAAAAAGGACTTGCATTCATTCGAATCTGAGGATAGAATGCGCTCCGCTTTCGAAAAAACGAAAGCAATGAACTGAGATGTGCGCCAGTAGCTCAGTTGGATAGAGTACCTGGCTACGAACCAGGGGGTCGTGGGTTCGAATCCTGCCTGGCGCACCAAAAAGACAGCCTTCGGGCTGTTTTTTTTTGCTTCAATGTCCATTGTCACTGTTGCCGATAAGAGTTGCCGCAGCAGGAATACAGAATTTATTCAGTCAGTTTTACTGAAGTACCAGGACAATGCGATGGAAATCGGAAGAGGGATCAGATAGAAACTGCTGTCGGGAGACAGGACGGCAATGCCGGTTCCGATGACTGAACCCCATGTTATCCATGAACCCCAGATGCCGGCCTTGATGGCATCGGCACGTGCGCCGGGCTTTGTTTGTCGAAGTTTTTTTCTCAAGACGGTGGCTGTCAATGGAAAGCCGATAAGTGCCACGGCGCCGAGGAAGAATACGAAAAAAGCAGAGAGCACAGGAATTTCTCCTGAAGTAGTGCATCTTGTTTGTCGTACCAATATCAGTATCGGTACGATAATTTATCTGAATCGGATCGTCTGAAAGTAGGAAAAGAAATCTACCTAAAGAGATTCGAATTACAGTAAGATAACGCTCACAAGATGGAAAGACGGTCTGTGTTGCCCCGTCGGGGTTGTTTGTTTGAAAGCTTCCACCGTTCTTTTCAGCAGCCGCGCCGTTATAGACGAAAGATGTGCGGTTCGAGAAGCGTTGCCGGAGTTGCATGAAAAGGTGCTCGGCAGAGCTGATGATCTTTTTCCAAAAGCATAGATTCATTGTTTGTGCGCCTGCAGGATTCCTGCGGGATGTCGTTGCGGGCATGCAATTGGTCTGCTAGAAGGCAGACGATCATGAAATAGACGCGAATTCAAAACCGTGGCGGACATTTTGCAACCTGGTTACGTTATTGAAGCGGCACTTTTGACAAGTCCTCAACCGTTGACTTTGGAGGATTTGTCACGGCTGTTTGCCGGGAGGCTGACACAGACTGAGCTGCTTGAAGCTCTGAGCGGACTTTCCGAGCACTGGAAGG
>DXSO01000059.1:2432-5490 GCA_019410445.1 Sutterella sp. | reverse complement strand
TGGAAGGAGCGCGGCTTGCGTTTGGTTGAATCTGCCGGCGGATGGGGATTCGTCACGACGACTGCAGTCGGAGAGTATTTGCTGCGGATGACTGATCAAAAAATGCCTAAGTATTCGCGAGCGGTTATGGAAACGTTGGCGATCATTGCATACCGCCAACCGGCCACGCGCGGAGACATTGAGGACATTCGCGGTGTGACGGTCAACCCAAATGTAATCCGTCAGTTGCAGGAAAGGGGCTGGATTGAAATTGTCGGACATCGCGAGTCTGCCGGGCGTCCAGCGCTTTTTGCGACAACGCAACAGTTTCTGGATGACCTGGGACTGAAGTCTCTGGCGCAGTTGCCGTCATTGACGGGCGATATGCCCCAAAGTAAAGAATTTGAATTGGTATTCGGCGATGAGCCCAAGACTGATGCACAAGGAGTTTCTTCTGAAACTTCTTCTTTGGATCAGTCTGGTAAGAGTTCGTCAGCCTCATAAACGGATATACAACGAAACATCGTACGACTATGCCTAAAACACGAGAAGAAACGCTCACTGAAGTTGATCACGCTGCTCAGCCTGAGCCTAAAAAGCGGGTTGTGCGTCGCCGCACGACTAAAGCGGAGGTTGTTGCTGATGAAACAGAGAAAGTGACGAAGCCGCGTACGGTGCGTACGCGCAAGTCCGCTAAAACGGAGCAAACGGATTCGGTAGCTGTGATTGATGCCGTGTCTCAGGCTTCGGACGAGCAGGCAATCGTTGAAGAAAAGCCCAAGCGCCGCACATACACTCGTCGAAAAAAAGTGCAGGATCCTGAAGTGCAGGCTGCAAGTCAGGATAATTCGAGCGAACCGACGCCTCAAGCAGAAGTGTCGGAGGAGTTGACTGTACCGAAGCGCCGTACCTACACGCGTCGAAAGAAAATTGAACCGACACAGGAAGCTAGTGTAGTTGAGGAAGCGGCAGAACTTCCGTCTGGTTCAGAGGAAAAGCCCAAGCGAGTACGACGTACGAGACGAAGTGAGCTTGATCCAACAGAAGAGCAGCCGAAAAAAACGCGTACTGTGCGTGCAAAAAAGGTTCAGAAAGAAGAGTCTGAAGCTCTTGCTGATGCAGAACCGGTCGTAGAAATTCAGCAGACTGTAGAAACGACTGAGTCTTCTGCAAAGGCGCCTTTGCGAAGTGAAGGGCGGACAAAATACCGTCGCTTGTACCGCAGGCGAGATTTTGAGCCGGAAGATGAAGGCATGCCGGTGCCAGAAGATGCTCCGAGTATTGATGCTGAGTTGTGCGCCGCGCAGATTTTTGACCCAAAGGTTTTGGCACAGGGAAAAGCTGCTAAGAAAAATGAATTGGTCAAACAAAGCGAAAAGCTTCACAAGGTGTTGGCTGATTTAGGACTAGGCAGCCGCAGGGATATGGAGCAGCTCATTGTTGAAGGTCGTATATCGGTCAACTCCGAGCCGGCTTATCTTGGGCAGCGCGTGATGCCAGGGGATATCGTTCGCTTGAATGGCCGTGTGGTCAAACGAATGGCTCAGAGCAAGCAGCCCAAGGCTCCTCGAGTTCTTGTTTATCACAAGCCGGCAGGTCAGATTGTGAGCATGCGCGATCCGCAGGGCAGACCCTCTGTCTTTGATAGTCTGCCCAAGATTACTGGAGCGCGTTGGATTGCCGTAGGTCGTCTGGACTTCAATACCGAAGGATTGTTGCTTTTCACAACAAGCGGTGAGTTGGCGAATCGGCTCATGCACCCGCGTTACGAGATCGAACGAGAATATGCGGTTCGAGCGGCTGGTGTGATGACCGACGAGGCCAAAGAGATGTTGTTGAACGGCGTGGAATTGGAGGATGGTCCCGCACAGTTTTCCATGGTTGAGGAAAAGGGAGGCGACAATCTCAATCGTTGGTATGTTGTTCGTATCAGCGAAGGGCGTAACCGAGAAGTGCGTCGTATGTTTGCGGCTGTTGGGCTGACGGTCAGCCGATTGATTCGTGTGCGGTACGGTGCAGTTCGTCTGCCGGCTGATCTGCCGCGCGGAACGACTCGGGAACTCAAGCCGGATTGGGTACAGGCTTGGATGGCACAGCTGAACGCCCAGGAAACGTCTTCTGCTGATGGCAAGAAAGGCGGAGCGCGAAAAGGCTTTGCTAGAAAAAACAACACGATGCGAGGTTCCGGACGAGGGTATGAGCGCAAGCCTGAGCGTATCCCTGATCCGATGCTCAGTACCGTCAACTACATTGCCAGCGGCAGTCTTGGGGCGGCACAAGGTGCTTACGGACGTGCATTGGCTCGATCTGATGAACCGTTTAAACTGGGCAACGTGCGTTTTGGCAAGAGCAAAGGCCGCGGCTTTAATAAAAGACGTTGAGCCACTGAAGTTATATGGGATGAAGGAAAAGAACGATAAGGTTTTGATTGGTTCGAAACCTTATCAAATTCCTTGAATTTCAAAGAAAAAACTGTATAATCCGCGAAGCGCCTTCGGAGTCTTGTCGTGTTTTGACTTCGGAGGCCCTCGCTATATTGTCTGAACGACCTGGATCGCAAAAACGACCGAAGGTCGGCAGGCACCCATGTTGGATGGGGTTAGGGATGGGCTTTGCGCCCATTTTTTTTTGGATTTTTTCTACAAACGGATACATGCAGAAATCAACTGCTGAAATCACGCGAATCGTTGAAGAGACGGTACAGGGACTCGGGTATGAGTTTGTCGAGTTCGAACGCCTTCCTCGCGGTCTCATGCGTATTACGATCGACACTTTGGCCGAAGGCGGTGTGGGTGTTGACGATTGTGAGGCCGTCAGCGATCAGATAACGCATCTTTTTACGGTCGAAGGTATTGATTACGATCGGCTCGAGGTGGCTAGTCCCGGTGTGGAGCGTCCTCTGAAACGGGCCAAGGATTGGAGCCGATTCGTTGGCCGGCCCGCTCATGTTGAGCTTTACGAGCCGCTTAAGGCGGAAGGTTTCCCGGAAGCCGGCCGACGCAAGCTCGACGGCATCATTCTCGGAATTGAGGGTGAGCAGGGTTGTGAAGTGATTTCGTTTTCGTTTGAGGAACTTAAC
>DXSO01000059.1:0-2422 GCA_019410445.1 Sutterella sp. | reverse complement strand
CGCCTAGTCAGGCTGCCAAATCTCGCCAGGCTGGTAAAACCAAGCCGAAGGCTGATCCAGTGCGTGTGTCTTTCGGCATCAACGATGTCGATCGTGCTAATTTGATTGCAGAACTTGACTTTAAGGGGAAACAATAATGAGCCGCGAAATGCTCGATATGGTCGACGTCCTTGCTCGAGAAAAGAACGTTGAAAAATCCGCCGTTTTCGGTGTACTCGAAATCGCGCTTGCTAGCGCTGTGAAAAAGGCTCAGTTTCCCGGTGAGGATGCTGACGTTGTTGTTCGTGTCGATCCCAATACGGGTGATTGGACGGCTGCTCGCCGTTGGGTGGTTGTAAGTGACGAACAGGGCTTGCAGCAACCTGATCGCGAGGAAATGTTCTCGGATATTCATGATGATTATCCCGAGTTGGTCGTGGGTGACTTTATTGAAAAACCCATTGAAAACATCAATACATCCGGTCGCCGCTTTGCTCAAGATGCCAAGCAGGTCATTTTGCAGCGTCTGCGTGATGCCGAGCGTGAACAGATCCTCAACGAGTTCCTTGCTCGTGACGAGAAGGTCATCTCCGGACAGGTCAAGCGTTCCGACAAAGAAGGAGCCATTATCGAAATTGGCCGTCTGGAAGCTCGTCTGCCCAAGAGCGAAATGATTCCGCGCGAAAATCTGCGCAATACCGATCGTGTACGTGCATATGTGCTTCGTGTGGATGAAACGAACAAAGGCAAGCAGGTGATTTTGTCACGTGCTTGCAACGAATTCATCAAGAAGCTTTTTGAGCTTGAGGTTCCGGAAATCGAAGAAGGCACAGTGGAAATCAAGGCTGCAGCACGAGATCCGGGTTCCCGTGCCAAGATCGCTGTGATCAGTCATGACAAGCGAGTTGAGCCTGTCGGAACCTGTATCGGTATTCGTGGTTCGCGCGTTACCGCCGTGACCAATGAATTGGCCGGAGAGCGAATCGACGTCGTCCGTTGGGATGAAAACCCTGTGCAGTACATTGTGGAAGCTCTCAAGCCCGCAAAGGTCTCTAAGGTCGTGGCCGATGAAGAAGCTCGCAGCATGGATGTCACGGTTGACGAAGAGAATCTTGCGATTGCCATTGGCCGAGGCGGTCAGAACGTACGTCTGGCAAGTGAACTGACCGGATGGCAGATCAACATTATGACGGCTGAAGAAGCCAATAAGAAGCAGGAAGAAGAAGACCGAGTCGCATGCGAAGAGTTCATGACTGAGCTCGGCATGACCCAGGATGATGCCATGGCCTTGGTTCAGGACGGCATTTATAGTCTTGAAGAATTGGCTTATGTGCCGGAGCAGGAAATCGTAGACTTGGGTATCTTTGATGCTGAAACGGTAACGGATCTCCGTGATCGCTCACGTCGTGTCCTGTTGGCTCGCGCTCTCAAGCGTGAAGAAAATCTGCGTCAAGCAGATGCTTCTTTGCTCGAGCTCGAGGGTATGAACCATGATTTGGCCAGCCGACTCGTGAGCGAAGGTATTAAGACGGCTAACGACGTTGCTGATCTTGATACGGAAGAACTTATGCAAAAAGGCGGAATCAGCGAGGAGGAAGCTCGCGCACTGATTATGGCCGCCCGAGCCTGCTGGACTGAAGAATAAGGCAGAAGACCGAAACAATTACAGCCGCGCGCTTCAACGAGCTTCATAGGTGCCTCAATCGGGCACGGCAAGCTCGCAGGCGGCGGCAGGAGAATAAAGACACATGGCAAACAACACTGTTATTGAATTTGCCCGCGAACTGAAGGTTTCCGCTGACACGCTTCTGTCCCAGCTCAAGGCCGCCGGCGTCCAAGTCAAGAATGTCAACGACGAGATCAGCGACTCGGATAAGCGCCAGCTTCTTGACAGCTTGCGTCAGGAACGTGTTGCCGCACCGAGAAAAATTACTGTTACGCGTCGTGAAACCAGCACGATTCGTCAGAATGACGGACAGGGTGGGGCTCGTACGATTGAGGTGGAAGTACGTCGTCGTCGCGTGTTTGTAAAGAACCGCTCTGCTGAAGCGATGCGTGCAGAAATCGAAGCTCAAGCAAAGGCTCAGCTTGATCGTCAATTGCAGGAAAAGCAACAGGCTGAGGCTGCGGAAGCTGCAAAACGAGAAGCGGAAGAGCAAGCTCGCAAGGCTGCTGAAGAGGCAGCCAAGAAAGCTGCTGAAGAAGCAGCTCGTAAGGCCGCAGCTGAGGCAGCTGAACGAGCAGCTGCGGAGGCTGCTGCCAAGAAGGCAGCCGAAGAAAAGGCGGCTGCAGAGAAAGCAGCTGCCGAAAAGGCTGCTGCAGAAAAGGCTGCCGCTGAGAAAGCTGCTGCGGAAGCTGCCAAGAAAGCCCAGGCTCAAAAGAATGCGGAAGCTGCTAAGAAGGCAGCAGCCGAAGCGGCAAAGAAGGCTGCCGAAGAAAAAGC
>DXSO01000058.1:9313-9885 GCA_019410445.1 Sutterella sp. | reverse complement strand
AACCCATCTCGGCACATGGTCGGCAGCAAACACTCCGACATTTGACGTCAACCTTGTAAAACCGTAAGTCAAGATTCAAGCGCACTGTTGGACAAGCTCCACGCAAAAACTCGAAGTCTGCCTCAAGCAGGACGTGCTGGCCGGACAAAAAGGCGAAGTTGCCCTTGATGTTAAAAACGCCGAAATCGCACTCTTTAAGGACTTTTTGCCTAGCGGACTGACCGTTGAAGGCAGCACCAACGCCTCTGCCACGATTTCATGGACAGAACCCGATGCTCGCCATGCCCAAGCAAAGCTTCTCGTTACCGGCGCGGGAATCGGCATGACGGCCGAAAACAACAACAAACAGTCGATTGATCTGACTCAAACGCAAATCCAGGCGATTTTCACACCGCAGAAGGCTCAAGTGAAAGGGACGGTTTCTCTTGCGCAAGGCGGCACGCTCACGGCTGACATTGCCGTTAAAGATCCTCTCGACAAAAAAGAGTTGTCCGGACGACTTCAGGTCCAAGGCATTCAGCTTGAACGACTCAATCCGGTTTTAAGTTCCGTAATACCGCAAGTGACGGCAG